>JBIIPV010000206.1:0-3456 GCA_044342435.1 Lacibacter sp.
TCCTATCAGGAAGCAATGGAGCTTTCTCATTTTGGTGCAAAAGTGATTTATCCGCCCACCATTCAACCGGCACTGACAAAAAATATTCCCATCCGTATTAAAAATACATTTGCACCCAATGATGAAGGAACGTTGATACAGTCTGAATCAACTCCCGACAGCATCATTCGTGGTATTTCAAGTATCAGCGGACTCGCATTGATCAGCCTTGAAGGCAGCGGCATGATTGGCATACCCGGCTTCTCGGCACGTTTGTTCGATGCATTGGCAAAAGCGCAAGTAAATGTGATTCTCATAACACAAGGTTCATCTGAACATTCTATTTGCGTAGGTATCAATGCAGCAGATTCAGCGCGCGCACAGCAGGCGGTGGACCAGGCATTCGAACTTGAAATGCGCACCGGTAAATTGGATCAGTTACGAATGGAAAATGAACTGTCTATTGTTGCACTGGTAGGAGATAATATGCGTCGTCATACCGGCGTGAGTGGAAGGATGTTTAATACATTGGGAAGAAATGGCGTGAATATCCGCGCAATCGCACAGGGCTCCACCGAGAGAAATATTTCAGCTGTTGTTTCAACTTCTGATGTGCGCAAAGCCGTGAATGTATTACATGAAGAGTTTTTCGAAACAGTAAAAAAGCAAGTACATCTATTTGTAGTAGGAACAGGAAATGTAGGGAAGAGGTTAATCGGACAAATACTAAAACAACCGGAATTCCTAGAATCGAACTTACGTATTCAATTAAAAGTAGCAGGCATTTGTAACAGCCGTAAAATGCTGATCAATGAAGTGGGTATTGACCTCAATAACTGGGAATCTCTTCTTCAAAACAGCGAGCAGGCAGATTTGAATGCATTTGTGCAATCAATCATTTCCCGCAACTTGCCTAATTCCGTTTTTACAGATGTAACGGCGCATGCTGTTGTGTCTGATGTGTATGAGTTGCTGCTGGAAAAAAGCATTGCAGTTGTTGCTTGTAACAAAATAGCTGCTTCTGCTTCGTATATCCGTTACCGTAAGTTAAAGAATCTCTCACGTGAATATAACGCACCATTTCTATTTGAGACAAATGTAGGTGCAGGACTTCCGGTGATTGGTACTTTGAACGACCTGATTAAAAGTGGTGATCGCATACACAGAATGGAAGCAGTACTTAGCGGGACTTTAAATTTTGTTTTTAATCACTACGATGGTTCGCGTTCTTTTGCTTCTGTGGTAAAGCAGGCGCAGGAGGAGGGTTATACGGAGCCGGATCCAAGGCTGGATCTTAGTGGAACGGATGTGATGCGTAAAATTATGATTCTTGCAAGAGAAGCAGGTGAAACTATAGAGATGGAAAATATTGTATGCAACGGATTTCTTCCCGATAGTTGTATGAATGGTTCTGTAGAAGATTTTTATCTGGCGATGGAAAAAGAAGAACCGCATTTTCAGTCTATTCTAAAAGAAGCAAATTCAAATCAGGCAAAGCTGAAATTTGTTGCATCATTTCAGCGTAAAGGAGAGTCTGTTGTTGCTTCTGTCGGTTTGCAACATATTCCAGCGGAGAGTGATTTTTATCATTTATATGGGAAAGACAATCTTGTTTTATTTTATACCGATCGTTACAGTGAACAACCAATGGTGATCAAAGGTGCCGGTGCAGGTGCCGATGTAACTGCCAGTGGTGTGTTTGCTGATGTTTTAAGAGCTGTTTAAAAAGTTTGACAATGAATGAATGGATTCAGGTAAAATGTCCGGCAACTGTTGCCAATCTGGTATGCGGATTTGACATTCTCGGTCTTGCACTGGAAGCGCCTTATGATACCATGCGCGTGCGTTTAATTGATGAACCGGTTGTGCGTATCACCAATCAAGATGATTACAACCTACCTACGGAAGCAGAAAAAAATGTAGCCGGTGTTGTATTTCTGGAAGTGATGCAGCAAACGGGAAATACTTTTGGTTTCGAAGTAGAAATCAATAAACAAATCAAGCCGGGAAGCGGACTCGGTTCAAGTGCAGCAAGCGCAGCAGGTGCTGCTGTTGCCGCCAATCATTTATTGGGGAAACGATTTTCTGTGCATGACCTCGTGCAGTTTGCCATGCATGGAGAAAAACTTGCCTGTGGTGTAAAGCATGCCGATAACATCACACCCTGTATTTTAGGAGGAGTAACATTGATTCGGAGTATTCATCCATTAGACATCATACAACTTAACTCACCATCTCTTCATGTTGCCGTTGTTCATCCTCAGATAGAAGTAAAAACAAGTGATGCGCGTCAGATACTTCGAAAAGAAGTGTTGCTGAAAGATGCCATTCGTCAATGGGGCAATGTTGCCGGTTTGGTGGCGGGTCTTGAGAAAGGGGATTATGAGTTGATCGGTAGAAGTTTGGAAGATGTACTGGTTGAGCCGGTGAGAAGAATTCTGATACCGGGTTTTGATGAAGTGAAACAAAAAAGCATTGAAGCCGGTGCGTTGGGTGGAGGGATCTCAGGCAGCGGACCATCTTTGTTTATGTTGTGCCGTAATCTCGAAACAGCGTCAACAGTTGCCGGTTTAATGGAAGAGACGTTTAACTCTCTTGGTATTGAGAATAAAACTTATGTAACAACAGTGAACCCCAACGGGGTGTCATTGATGTAGTTTATGTGTGAATAGTCGAATGTTTTAAAGAATCAACATGCATTATTACAGTTTAAATAAAAAAAGTGAGTCAGTTAGTTTCCGTGAAGCTGCAGTAAGAGGTCAGGCGCCCGACCGTGGATTATATTTCCCGTCTGAAATTCCAAAAATCAGTGAAGACTGGATAAAAGATATAGTTTCATTTACAAATGAAGAAATTGCATTTCATGTCATTCGTCCCTATGTAGGCGAAGACATTGATGAAACCTCTTTGCATCAGATTGTTTCTGAAACAGTCAACTTCGATATACCACTCGTATCTGTAACAGAAAAGATATCTTCTCTTGAATTATTTCACGGACCAACGCTGGCATTTAAAGATATCGGTGCGCGTTTTATGAGTCGTTGTTTGGGTTATTTCGTAAAAAATCGTCCGGAACAAATCAACGGTAAAGTAGTGGTACTGGTGGCAACAAGTGGAGACACCGGAGGAGCCGTTGCCAATGGTTTTTATAAGGTAGATGGGGTAGAAGTAGTGATTCTTTATCCATCGGGCAAGGTGAGCAATGTCCAAGAAAAACAACTCACTACACTTGGAAATAATATCCATGCTATTGAAGTGAATGGCAGTTTTGATGATTGTCAGCATCTGGTGAAACAAGCATTTCTTGATGAAACATTAAAGCAACAAATCTTTCTAACATCTGCAAACTCTATCAATGTTGCAAGGTGGTTGCCACAGCAGTTCTATTATTTCTTCGCATGGAAACAATGGCAGGATACAGATAGACCTCCGGTAATTTGTGTGCCCAGTGGCAATTTTGGGAATATATGTGCGGGC
>JBIIPV010000010.1:0-12928 GCA_044342435.1 Lacibacter sp.
GGGGTATCATGAACGGGTCGTTCGGTTACTTGCTTTGTGTATTGATCTTCTGATTTATCCTTTTTGTTTTGAGCACAACTGAACAGGCAAGCAAGCAGGCAGAGGAATGAAAAGGGTGTGACTTTTCTCATATGACGATTCGGTTTTTATAAATATAGAAAGTCATTTTAATAAACGTGATAGATATTTCACAGTTTTCGGGAAAGAAATTAATCGAGGTAAAGGATGTAGATAAGAGGATCAGTCAGGCAGTATTCTTCCTGATTTTCTATAAGCGTTTTTGTAGTAAGTGTCTGTCAAATCATCCACCACAACACCTCTTGTACTGGAAGCGTGAATGAACTTATTATCACCAATGTATAAACCAACATGTGATAGTCCGGCACGTGTAGTATGAAAAAATACCAGATCTCCCATTCTTAATTCTTCTTTTTCAATGGGTTTGCATTGGTTGTATTGGGGTCCCACAATGCGGTGTAAACTGATATTATACACTTCTTTCATGACCTGTTGCGTAAATCCGGAACAATCAATTCCCTTTTTGGTATTACCTCCAAAAACATACCTTGTGCCAAGCCATTCTGTAAGCACTTGGAATAGTTTCAGGTCTTTCACCAGTTCTACCTGAATTTTTAATTTGATGGCATATTTAAAGTGTTCAGGAGTTTTATTTTCAATATCATCCGGTTCTGTCTTTTTTTCTGCTATATTTTTTCTTTGAGAATTGGTTGTTGTATCATCCGGCAATACATAAGAAGAGGCAGGCGAATACGAATAACCGGCGGGGGCGCTGAAAACTAGCACAGCGGAAAATAGCGATATGATGAAAATAAAAGATTTCATTCCCCCATCCATTTTTGAAGGTGCGAAATTACGGGAAAGGCAGGAAAGAGGATGTGCCACTTTAGTTAATTAAGAGGAATTACATTTAGAAAGTATTTAGAAAACGCATGCGCAGATGCAGCAATAGGCGCTGCAAAACCCACGATCGCGGAAGTCCAACCCGACAAAAAGCCAACCGGCTTCCCGAAAGAAAGCCTTAGAAAATGATATTCACCACCGTAGCGTGTAAAAGTGGAACTTAACTCGGCATAGCAAAAAGAACCCAATACAGCAATGACGCCACCCAGGATCCTGAGTGCAGCAATGGAAGAGATATTGCTTAGGTCGAATAACTGAAAGCCGAGGCTTGTAAATACACCGGTGCCGATCATGTTTGCAACAACAATGGCTGAGGCTGTGGTTAGATTGTATTTCATAAGTGAATAGTTGTAGTTTTAATGGCCATATGTTATGCCCTAATAAAAAAGGAAAAACCGAAAAGTTAAAAGTTGAAACTAAAATACTGAATCTCATTTTCGCCTATTCTCTTACTTTTAAGTTTTAAGTTTGAACTTTCTAGTTATTGCCTCCGTTATGGGTATTTCATATGTACGTTACTATTGGTTTTTTAATTGTTATATAGATTAGCCTTAATGATCATTCCAGGTGGTATCGAATTTTCGTTATGGCTATTTCATAGGAGAATCAGCTTTATAGAGTATTGATTTTCAAATACTTGAGAATATATATGTAAATGATCAAATAATTATTTGCTAATTATTGGTGAACAACAGAGATTATTTTTTCAACTTGTTGTGCTATATAAGATGCTGGTATAGTCTGTATTCTTTATAAAAAAGATACGCATTGGCTTAAAAATCATATTGAATATCACAGCCGGCCTCATAACATCTAGTGGTTTACATTTATTCTTATGTTTTGCTAATTATTTTTTTGTTTTTCGAAAAAAATACTATATTTGATTGTCCAATATTCCGAAAAACTAAATCCAATTATCATGAAAAAACCATTGCGGTTCTTCGCTTTCGTATTTTTCCTATTTGCCATTTATTTAAATCTCTTTTACAAGGAAGATTCTTTCCTTGCAAGGATTGCATCCGGCAAAAATTCTGCTACAAAGGAACAATCATCAGTACAGCAGCCAAATTCATCCAAGCCTTCTGAAAAAGAATTGGCTGAGGTGAAGGAAAAGTAATTTGTCTATCTATATTTTAACTGTTTTGCGAATCGGCAGGTTCGTATCCTATTGATTTTTTTGTCGGTTTTGTTTCCAGTTGACAGGGGGCAGTTTTTGCTGCTCCCTTTTTGGCGTGTATGCAACACAAGGTTGCTTAACTTAGCGGCATGGCTGATAAAAAGTTATTTCTACTGGATGCAATGGCACTTGTTTTCAGAGCTTATTATGCATTGATTCGCAATCCACGCATTACTACTGCCGGGAAAAATACAAATGCCCAGTTTGGTTTCACCAATACTTTAGTGGAGCTAATCAATAAACAAAAGCCAACACATATGGCTGTTTGTTTTGATACACATGCGCCAACGGAAAGGCATATCGACTTCGCCGATTACAAAGCCAACAGACAAGAAGCTCCTGAAGATTTACTGGCCGCAATTCCGGATATCAAAGATATTATTCGCGGATTTCAAATTCCGGTAATAGAATTGGATGGTTATGAAGCTGATGACATCATTGGTACACTCAGCAAGCAGGCCGCTTTTGAGGGGTATGAAGTGTTTATGGTGACACCCGATAAGGATTATGGGCAGCTTGTTAGTGAGAAAGTAAAAATTTATAAGCCAGGTTATCAAGGTGGAGATGCAGAAATACTTGGTCCGGAAGATGTTTGCGCCAAATGGAATATAAAAGATGTGAATCAGGTGATTGATATGCTCGGTATGATGGGCGATGCAGTGGATAATATACCGGGCATTCCGGGGGTTGGAGAAAAGACAGCAGCTAAATTACTTGCTGAATATGGTACGCTGGAAAATGTCATTCAGCATGCGGCAGATATAAAAGGTGCAATTGGTGAAAAGGTGCGTAATGGCATTGAACTGGCAATATTGAGTAAAAAACTGGCGACCATTATCACCAACGTGCCGGTTCATTTTCACGAAGAAGATTTTCGTTTGAAAGAGTGGGATAAAAACGGGTTGATGAAAATTTTCGGAGAATTGGAATTCCGTACTGCGGCGAAACGATTACTTGGAGAAGAACTTCCTGTTTCCGGCAATGTACAAACAGATTTATTCGGCAATCCCGTTCAGGTAAAAACGAGCAATCGCACACAGTCAGGTTCTCTGACAAAAGAAATCAATGAAGAGGAACAAGCAGCAGACACAAGTACATCTTCTGAAAATTTACTCACCATTGAAAACTCGCCTCATCACTATGTTCTTTGTGAAACAGAGGATGATATAAATAAACTTATTGAAAAACTGGTTACTTATTCGGAGTTCTGTTTTGATACTGAAACCACCGGACTGGACGCGAATGATTGCGAGCTGGTTGGTTTGAGTTTTTCGATAGAGCCACATGAAGGGTATTATATTCCCTTTCCAAATGATCATACGAAAACGAAAGAGAAACTTTCTCTTTTTACAGACTTATTTACAGATGAAAAAAAGAAATGGATTGGTCAGAATTTAAAATATGATTTGCTGGTATTAAAATGGTATGATGTTGAAATAAAAGGTGAATTGTTTGACACCATGCTGGCGCATTACGTGATTGAACCTGAAGGGAAGCGCAGCATGGATGAGTTGAGTAGAAGGTTTCTGCATTATGCTCCCATTCCTATAGAAGATCTTATTGGAAAAAAAGGGAAGTCGCAGGGAAATATGCGGGATGCGAATTTGGAAAAGCTGAAAGACTATGCAGCAGAAGATGCAGATATTACTTTGCGCCTGAAACGTTTATTTGCTCCGCGTATCGTTGAAAATGAAGTCGTTCGCTTGTTTGAAGAAGTCGAAAATCCATTAGTGAAAGTGTTAACCGATATGGAGTTTGAAGGGGTGCGTATAGATGAACAGTTTTTAAATGATTATTCGTCTGTTCTGGAAAAAGAAGCAAAAGAAGCTGAGGAAAAAGTATATGCAGCGGCAGGTGTTCGCTTTAATCTTGCTTCCCCAAAACAGTTGGGAGAGATTTTGTTTGAACATTTGCGCCTCGATCCAAAAGCTAAAAAAACAAAAACGGGGCAGTATGCCACGGACGAAAGCATTCTGCAAAAACTTGCTTCAGTTAGTCCGGTCGTTTCCGATATTCTTACATTCAGGGAGTTGACAAAACTCAGATCTACTTATGTGGATGCCTTGCCACAGCTGATAAACAGAAAAACGGGAAGGGTGCATACTACCTATGCGCAAGCGGTGGCAGTGACTGGCCGTTTAGCCAGCAGTAATCCAAATCTGCAGAATATTCCGGTACGAACTGCAAGAGGCAGGGAGATACGCAAAGCATTTGTTCCACGCGACAGAAATCATATACTGTTGAGTGCAGATTATTCGCAGATTGAGTTGCGGATTGTGGCCGCCATCAGCGGAGATCCTGCTATGTGTGCGGCATTTATTGAAGGAAAAGATATTCATACTGCAACAGCAGCCAGGGTGTACAATGTAAAAGAGGAAGATGTCACAAAAGAGATGCGTTACAAAGCCAAGAGTGTAAATTTTGGGATTATTTATGGACAAGGAGCTTTTGGCCTAGCCGAAAATCTTGGGATCAGTCGAACAGAAGCGAAAGAGATGATTGAGAATTATAAGAAAGAGTTTGCCGGTATTCAGAAGTATATGGATGAAACGATACAATTTGCAAGAACTAACGGGTATGTACAAACGCTGATGGGCAGGAAAAGGTGGTTAAGAGATATTAACTCGTCTAATTTCACCGTGAAGGGTTTTGCGGAGCGGAATGCGATCAATTCTCCCATACAGGGAACAGCTGCAGATATGATTAAAATGGCGATGATTCGTATTCATTCAGCCTTAAAGCAATCTACTTTTCAGAGCAAGATGATTATGCAGGTGCATGACGAACTAGTTTTTGATGTGGTGAAGGATGAAATAGAGCCGGTAAAGAAACTGGTTTTACAGTGTATGCAGGAAGCGATGCTTTTACCCAATGACGTACCTGTCATTGCGGAGGCGGGCACAGGAGAGAACTGGTTGGATGCGCATTGATCAATGTTGGATAAGATTTTAGTTTTAAACAATACTTCAGCAGGCCATTCTGCCTTAGGTACAAAATGTTAATCAAAAGTGAAACTATGTTTCCTCGGGGGGAATATTTTTTTTAAAAAAAGGATATTCTGTGAATTTATTTAGAGGGGATGTCGCTGGTAAAATTCAACAAAAAAGAACATCTGAAAACTAACAATAATTAGTTAGTTGAATATCTTTCTAAAAAGCTGATACAGAAACCATTTTGTATTTATGTAGATGTTAAATTTGTTGCCATTAAAACCACCAAGGCTATATGAAGAAGTTTACAATCGCTTACGCTCTGATTTTCTTATCTCTGATCACCAATGCACAACTTTTAACCGTGGATGTGCCTTTTCCTACAGATGCAAGTACAGTCGTAATTACTGCTGATGCTTCCAAAGGAAGTCGTGGCTTATTGGGTCATACTCCTACTGATGTGTATGTACACACAGGAGTTACAACCAACTTAAGTACAAACAGTTCCGATTGGAAATATGTAAAGTTCGACCAGAATTTCACTGTGCCCAACGCTTCTTTACAAGCCACTTCCTTAGGTAACAACAGGTGGAGTTTTACCATTACCAATATTCGGGCTTTCTATGGTGTGCCTGCCGGAGAAACCATTCTCAAAATCAATATACTTTTCAGAAGCGGTGACGGATCAAAAAAACTGGCTAATATAGATGGCAGTGATATGTATCTTCAGGTGTATCAGGCAGGTGCTTTTGCTGCCAAGTTTACCACACCGGCCATGCAGCCGATGTTTAATCCGATTCCGGAGCCCATTGCGTCTACAGTTACTTCAGTTCCATTTACAGCGGTATCCAACAGATCTGCTAACCTGACTGTCAGATTTAACGGCACTTCTGTTGCGACAGCTTCTTCAAACACAACTGTCAGCGGTACTGCAAGTGTTACAACTACCTGCGAACAAAACCTCACGCTGGAAGCTGTTGAAACCAGCACGGCAAGAGATACCATTGCATGGTTTCGTCCGCAAGCCTCTTATCCTACAGGGGCTCGTCCTGCAGGAGTGAGAGAGGGAATCACATATCAAAATAACAATACAGAAGCTGTCTTTATTTTAAATGCGCCCGGTAAAAACAGGGTCAGCATTATTGGTGATTTCAACAACTGGCAGCAAACATGTGCCGGACAGATGACCAAGGACGGCAACTTCTTCTGGGCTCGTATCCAAGGACTTGTTCCCGGCCAAAATTATCGTTATCAATACATCGTAGACGATACGATTCGCATAGCGGATCCATATACCGAACTAGTGCTGGATCCGTTCAATGATAAATTCATTCCCGCTACTACTTTCCCAAATATGCCGGCATATCCGGAAGGAAGAACTACCGGTGGTATTGTAGGTGTGATACGCTCGGGCGAGACATTTAACTGGACCGACCAGGCTTATCAGCGCCCTAATAAATACAACCTCAATGTGTATGAATTGCACATCCGCGATTTTTCAGCGGCTCAAACATACAAGCAGTTAAAAGATACACTCGGTTACTTAAAACGTTTAGGTATCAATTGTATTGAGCTGATGCCGGTTGGTGAGTTTGACGGAAACAATAGCTGGGGCTATAATCCATCTTACTACTTCGCATTAGACAAAGCCTATGGAACTAAACAAGCATTTAAAGAATTCATCAATGAAGCACATCGTCAGGGAATTTCCGTGGTAATCGATGTTGTATTGAACCATGCTACAGGTCAATCTCCAATGGCGACAATGTGGTGGAATAAATCAACAAACCAAACAACTCCGGAAAACCCATATATGTATCCTGTCGGTCAACATCCATTCAATGTTTTTCATGACATGAAGCATACGGATCTTATTGTAAAAAATATGACTAAACGCTTTATCGAATACTGGCTCACAGAATACAAATTAGACGGCTTCAGATGGGATTTGAGCAAAGGGTTTACTACACAGTTTTACAGCGATGTAAACTTATGGGGTCAGTATAACCAGGGTCGTGTGGATATCTGGAAAGATTACAATGGCCATATGCAAACCATTTCTCCCGGTTCTTATTGTATTCTTGAGCACCTGGGTGCTGATGATGAGGAATATGAACTGGCTGCTAACGGCATGATGCTTTGGGATAAAAGGACACAGAATTTTGCAGAGAATACCATGGGTTTTTCAAATAGTAACGCGAATATATCTCGTGCATACTGGATGTATCGTGGGGTTTGGACAAATAATGGTGACCCGGGCAGAGTGAATTTTATCAGAGACAAGCCCGGCTTGATAAGCTATGCAGAAAGTCATGATGAAGAAAGGATTATGGTAAGTAATCTCACAAACGGTAATTCATCTAATCCTTCGCATAATGCAATAGCGCGTACGGAAGCGATGACAGCGGTTCTGTTTTCTATACCAGGACCCAAAATGATCTGGCAATTTGGTGAAGTGGGGTATGATTTTCCCATTAACTATTGTGAGAATGGGACCATCAATGAGAGTTGCCGAACTTCTCCCAAACCCGTTCGTTGGGATTATTGGACAAACCAGTCGCCAAACTGGCGCCGTCGTTTGTATGATGCCAATGCTGCGATGATGAACCTTCGCTTGAAAAGACCCAATGCATTTAATTCAAATACAATTGTAGATAACACATCAGACCTCGGAACAAGCCTTGTTAAAAAGGTAGTTATAAATCATTCCTCTTTAAAAATGGTTACTGTTGCAAACTTTAACTTGAATCAGGTAACTACCAGCATTACCTTCCCAACTGCCGGTACTTATTATGATTACACAAGAGGCGGAACTTTCAACGCTTTTGGTTCAGCCCAGAATATCACATTAAACCCGGGTGAGTACAGGGTGTTTGTAGACCAAAACATAGAGGGTGGACTTGTTACAAGTGTACCCGAGCAGGTGATCGACCGGGAAAACTTCGCGGTTTCTGTATTCCCGAATCCGGTACAATCTTCTTCTTATGTACAGTACGAATTGCCACAAAGCGGTGTGGTAAATATCCGACTGCTCAATTACCAGGGTCAGGTGATGGGTGCCAAAAACCTTGGTTTCCAGGTGAAGGGGAAGCAGATTTTCGAGTTAAACCGGTATAAATTCAGTTCCACAAACTTGGCATCAGGTAGTTATGTACTTCAGATTCAAGTAGGAAATGAGGTTCGCCAGCAGAAAATTATGGTACAATAATATCAAAAGAACTGCCCGGGAGGGGGGGATCGTAAAATTTTGTTTAAGATTTCTTAATATTAATTCTTAAAAAAAAGATAATTTTAAAGGCTTTTTATATATTGCATACTTATAAATTAAACTATTGATTATGACCTTTAATCGTTTGCTTGCTAAAAGTGGAGTTTTTACTCTTCTGCTTTTGGTGTTTGCATTACATGGTTTTTCACAGGATCGTACTGTTACAGGACGCATCACAGATAACAAAGATGGAAGTGCAATTGCCAATGCTTCTGTTATTGTGAAAGGAACAAAAACCGGTACAACAACAGACGCAACAGGTAGTTTCCGCATCAATGTGAGTGGGAATGATGTTGTGCTGATTGTCAACGCAGTTGGATATGGTCGTCAGGAAATAACTGTCGGTGCTCTTGCCCAGATTGACATCCCTCTAACTGGAACACCGGCTTCATCGAATGAAGTGGTTGTTGTTGGTTATGGTACGCAACGGAAAAAGGATCTGACAGGTGCTGTTGCCACTGTTTCTTCCAAAGATTTCGTAAAAGGAGCTCTTCAAACACCCGAGCAATTGATTGCCGGTAAAGTGGCTGGTGTACAAATTACTCCAAACAGCGGTGCTCCAGGCTCAGGTAGTGTGATCCGTATTCGTGGTGGCGCTTCACTGAATGCGTCAAACGATCCATTGATTGTTATTGATGGTGTTCCGGTTGATAACGGAGGCATTGCAGGTGCATCAAATCCGCTTAACCTTATCAATCCAAATGATATCGAGACTTTCACCATCTTAAAAGATCCTTCTGCTGCAGCGATCTACGGATCTCGTGCATCAAACGGGGTTATTCTGATTACAACAAAGAAAGGAAAGAAAGGACAGGTGAAGTGGAACTTCGGTGCTCAGGGATTTGTTCAGACTCCTTCAGGAAAAGTTGATATTCTTAATTCGGAAGAATTCGCTAGTCTCATTAACGAAAAAGGCACAGCATCTCAGAAAGCTTTGCTTGGAAAATCAAGTACCGACTGGCAGGATGAAATTTACCAGAATGCATTTGCACAGGATCTTAATCTGAGTGTAAATGGTGCAGCTTTCAATGGTAAATGGCCTTTCCGTATTTCAGGCGGTTATCTGAACCAGGATGGAATCCTGAAGTCGGGTAATTTTCAGAGAATGACAGGGTCTATCAACCTCAGTCCAAGTTTTTTAAACAATAAGTTGAAAGTAGATTTCAACCTCAAACTTGCTCGCACCACCAACTTCTTCGCTGATGAAGGAGCAATTGGCAATGCGGTATCCTTCGACCCCACAAAACCTGTTTTCTCAAACAGCAACCGCTATGGCGGTTACTGGGAGTGGTTGGATAATGATGGATTGCCTACTTTACTTTCTAACCGAAATCCTGTTGCTTTACTCGATACCCGTCTCCGCGATAACCAGAGCGAGGTGTTCCGTAGCATAGGAAATATTCAGGTTGATTACCAAATCCCATTCATTAAAGGATTAAGAGCAAACGCGAATGTTGGATATGATTTCGGTAGTGGACGTGGTTTGAATACCATCAGCGACAGTGCTGCTGTAAACTATCGTGGTCAAGGTTCTTATAGTCCTTATTATAGCGAAAGAAGAAACCTACTGTATGATGTTTATTTGAATTATGTAAAAGATATCAAAGCAATCAACAGTAAAATTGATTTCATGGTGGGCCATGGTCGTCAGGATTTTACTTTTTATAGCTATAACCATCCCGGACGTCGTTTCAATGGTGATACCATTCCAGGATCTCTCCAGGAGTTCATCAACAACGGCAATCCTGGATACCTTTTGATTTCTTATTACAGCCGTTTGAACTATACGCTTGCAAATAAATATGTATTGACATTAAATGCCCGTACTGATGGTAGCAGTAAATACTATACAGGTGGTCGCTGGGGCTTCTTCCCCGGTGGTGCGTTGGCTTGGCGTGTAAGCGAAGAGAATTTCCTGAAGAATTCTAAAACTGTATCTGACTTGAAAATTCGTGTTGGTTATGGTGTAACCGGACAGCAGGATGGTATTGCTTTCTACGGCTACCTCCCCAGCTACGGCATCAGCAACAACCAGGCACAATATCAATTCGGCAATGAGTTTGTAAATATGTTCCGCCCTTCTGCTTATTTCGAGCAACTGCGCTGGGAAACAACAACCAATATCAATGCCGCTGTTGATTTCGGATTTGCAGACAACCGAATCAGTGGTACAGTGGAGGCTTTCATCCGCAAAACAAAAGACCTCTTAAGTGTGGTTCCTGTTCCTGCAGGTGCAAACTTCAGCAACCAGCTTCTTAAAAATGTAGGAAATATCGAAAGCAAGGGTCTTGAATTAACATTGAACCTGGTGCCTGTACGCAATGACAATGTTGAGTGGACAATTGGAGCAAACTTTACTTATGTTGTTCCTGAAATCACCAAATTGCTCGACAATCCCGATCCTAACTTCAAGGGTATTCCAGTTGGAGGAATCAGCGGAGGTACAGGTAACACAATCCAGCGTCACCTTGTAGGTCAGCAACCAAGCACCTTCTTTGTTTACAAGCAGGTTTATGATGCGAACAACAAGCCCATCGAAGGATTGTATGAGGACCTGAACCGTGATGGTATTATCAACGAAAATGACCTCTATTTGTACAGAAATCCTGCGGCTCGTTATTTCTTAGGCCTTAATTCTAACATAACTGTTAAACGTTTTACTGCAGGATTCGTAATGCGTGGTAATATTGGAAACTATATGTACAACAACTTTGCTTCCAATTCAGGTGTGCTGCGTGCCTTCATCAATCCGCTTGGATTCCTTGCGAATGGTTCTTCTGATTACTTAAATACACGTTTTGCAAACAACCAGTATTTCTCTGATTACTACATTCAGAATGCTTCATTCCTCCGTATGGATAACATCAATATCGGATATGATGCAGGAGAAATTGCCAAGGGTGTGCGTTTGCGTATATCAGCCAACGTGCAGAACGCATTTATCATTACCAAATACAAAGGACTTGATCCGGAAATCTTCGGAGGAATTGATAACAACATCTATCCTCGTCCAAGAACATTTGTATTTGGCGTAAACCTTGACTTCTAATCAATTTAAACAATTGTTATATGAAACGCTTTTCGATTTATCTGACTTCACTTGTAGCAGGAGCACTCCTGTTCACAGCTTGTCACAAAGACCTGGATAAACTTCCGCCTAACACGGAAACCAGTGGAAGTCTTTATGCTTCTGAAAACGGTTATTTGTCTGTGCTTGCTAAAGTATACGGAAGCATGGCTCTGACAGGAAATGTTGGTCCTGCCGGAGCGGGTGATGTTGCCGGAATTGATGAAGGTACTTCTGACTTTCTTCGTCTTTTCTGGAAGGCACAGGAATTATCTACTGATGAAGCCGTAGTTGCATGGAATGACCCCGGTATTCAGGATTTTCACAATATGAACTGGAGTTCTGCCAATCCGATGTTGAAAGGACTCTATTACCGTTCAATCTATATCATCACGCTTTGTAACGAATTTATTCGTGAGAGCGCACCGGCTAAACTTGCAGACCGTGGTATAACTGGTGCTGCTGCTGACCGCATCAAACAAATGAGTGCGGAAGTTCGTTTCGTTCGCGCTTTCCAGTACTGGGCTTTGATGGATTTGTATGCGAATCCAACTTTCATTACGGAAAAAGACGGGGTTGGTTCTTTTTTGCCTGCGCAAACAAACCGCACCGCTTTGTTTAAATATGTTGAAGATGAACTGAAGGCAATTGAAAATCAATTAGCTGCGCCGCGCTCAGCAGCGTACGGACGTGCCGATAAGTCTGCAGCATGGGCTCTTCTTGCAAGAATGTACCTCAATTCAGATAAAGTGTACGGAACAGGTAATAAATACAACGATGCTGTTACTTATGCTAAAAAGGCAATAGATGGCGGTTACAGTCTTCTTAGCGATTATCGCTGGTTGATGTTAGCTGACAACAACACTAACAATCCGGAAGCTATCTGGACATTAAATTACGATGGTATCAGAACTAAAAACTTTGGTGGAACAACCTTCCTGGTTAATGCTTCTGTTGGAGGAGATATGACTTCATCCGTTTCCGGTCTTGGTGGATGGGGCGGTATTCGTACAACTAAAAACCTGCCGCTTCTTTTCCCTGATTTTACAGGAGCTATCGACAAGCGTGCGCAGTTTGTACAAGGTAGTCAGCAACTTGAAATTGAAAATATTTCTGAGTTTAAAGATGGTCTTGCGGTTATTAAGTACCGTAACCGTACTCGCAACGGAGGTTTCGGAACAGATCCGGAAAAAACATTCTCCGATATTGATTTTCCTGTTTTCAGACTTGCAGAAATGTACCTAATTTATGCTGAAGGTGTAGCACGCGGTGCAACAACAGGAACACTTTCTCAGGCGGTTACTTATGTCAACAGCTTAAGAGAAAGAGCATACGGCAACTCATTGGGTAATATTCAGTCGGTTGACATCAATGCCGATTTTATCCTCGATGAAAGAGCACGTGAACTTTATTGGGAAGGTCATCGTCGTACAGACCTTATCCGCAATGATAAATTTGTAGAGGGAGCTTATCTCTGGCCATGGAAAGGCGGGGTGAAGAACGGAACTGCAGTTCCATCTTTCAGAAAGATTTACCCGATTCCTGACTCAGAAATTGCATCTAAC
>JBIIPV010000249.1:0-2930 GCA_044342435.1 Lacibacter sp.
CGGATAACCGATAACTGATAACCGATAACTGATAACCGCTACCCCTTACTCCCCCATCCCCATTTTAGAAATTCGGGAAAAGCACGTGCCCAGGTCGCCACATCATGCCGGCCTTCTTCCAGCTCCAGGTAATGAACGGCACTTTTTTCAAATCCCTGTGAATGTAAAATAGAAATCAAGTCGAGCGCATCATCTATAGAATCAATTACGCCATTTCCATTGCGGTCGTTTTCTTCATCTTTTGTACCGGTCTGAAAGAAAAACTTCAGCCAAGGAGCCGCATTGCCTTTTTTTACCTGGTTGTGCATGATCCTGTCTGCCTCATCGGTATATCCATCTTTATAGTCTTTTTGACGCCACCAAAGTGAGCCCGAAAACACACCCACTTTGCCAAACTCGTGCGGATAGTTCCATACTATATCCAAGGCCATCAATCCCCCCAGAGAGAAACCAGCAAAGGCCTTCTCGCTGAAATGATGAACGTGATAAGTTTTTTTGATGAAAGGCATCAACTCTTCCATGATGAACCGTGTATATAAATCAGCCCTTGCCCCTCTTCCCAGATAATCTTTCTTTGAGGCTACCCCATATTCATTCTTTCTGTCAGTTCCGCAGTGAATGCCAACACATAACAAAGGATTTATCTTCTGATAGAAATAAAGATCGTCCAGCATATCAGTAAAAGGCATTTTGGGTAAATCCTGCCCATCGTTGATGAGCAATAATCCCATAGAAGCGGGCACTTTCACATTCTTAGGCAAATAAAAATCAAGCAGCACATCCCGTTCCAGCAATTCGGATGACAAAACATGATGCTCAAAAAGAATTGAATTCACTTTTTCACGCTGCATAAAATTCAAATATAAATGAATATAGTAATATGTTATTTTTGAGATTGATGAATGATTGGGAAATCTGCCTTATTTTCATCCCGAACTTGAAATTAAAAATGAACATATGAAGAAAATCGGAATTCTATTTGGCAAAGAACGCTCATTCCCTAATGCACTCATCGAACGCATCAATGCGATGAACTTGAAAGATATCATTGCAGAGCCGGTACGAATAGATAAAGTCATTCAAGGCGATGTCAATGAATATGCAGTAATCATTGATCGTATTTCTCAGGATGTTCCTTTTTACAGGGCTTATCTGAAGAATGCTGCTTTGGCAGGTACTGCTGTCATCAACAACCCTTTCTGGTGGAGTGCGGATGAAAAGTTTTTTAATAACGCATTGGCAACAAGAATCAATGTGCCGGTACCAAAAACAGTCATCCTCCCTTCCAACACCCGACCCGACGACACATCAGATGAATCATTTTCCAACCTTGCTTATCCCCTCGACTGGGAAGGCATATTCAGTTATGTCGGCTTTCCGGCCTATATGAAACCATTTGCCGGCGGAGGATGGAAAAATGTATATAAACTGAATAACATCGAAGAATTTTATGAGAAGCATGCCGAAACGGGACAGCTGGTGATGTTATTACAGGAAGAAATTAAATTTGAAGAATATTACCGTTGTTATTGTATTGGAAGAAAGCATGTGCGCATCATGAGTTATGAACCCCGCAACCCACACCATCTTCGTTATGTGGCTGATTTCAATCCATCAAAAGAGAAGTTGAAAGAAATGGAAGCAATCGTATTGCGTATTAATCAATATCTTGGATACGATTTCAATACCGTAGAACTGGCAGTTCGCGATGGTGTACCTTATGCAATTGATTTTTGCAACCCTGCTCCTGATGCTGATCTGAAAAGTGTAGGTGAAGAAAATTTTAAATGGGTTGTGGAAACTGCTTCGAACTATGCTGTTGAAAGAGCGAGAGAACAGAAAGCAGAACAAGACAATCTCAGTTGGGGAGAATATGTACAACGCAGTGCCAATAAAAAGACACTCTATCCCTGATAAAATGATGAATGATTATGGGCCACATTAATTACAAACAGTTTTCACTTGGAGTTGAAGAAGAATACATGGTATTTGATCCTTCTACACGTGAACTGAAAAGCCACGAACAGCAAATTGTTACCGAAGGCCAGAAAATCATCAAAGACAAAGTAAAAGCAGAGATGCACCAGGCCGTTGTGGAAGTGGGAACAGATATTTGCAAAGATATCTATGAGGCTTATCAGGATGTAGCTCATTTAAGAACAACAATCAGCAGCATCGCACAAAACCTGGGCCTCGCTGTTGGCGCAAGTGGCACACATCCCTTCAGTCACTGGCAGGACCAGTTGATTACTGACCACATCCGTTACAACCAGCTTGTGAATGAACTGCAGGAAGCAGCGCGAAGCAACCTGATTTTTGGATTGCATGTGCATGTTGGTATTGAAGACCGCAAAATGGCCATTCATCTTGCAAATTCTGCACGATATTTTTTACCTCACATCTATGCATTAAGTACAAATTCTCCTTTTTGGGAAGGAAGGGTAACAGGATATAAATCCTTTCGCACAAAAGTGTTTGATAAATTTCCGCGAACAGGCATTCCCGAATTTTTTGACAGCATCGAAGAATATGATAACTATGTTAATCTGCTGATCAAAACCAACTGCATTGATAATGCGAAAAAAATATGGTGGGATCTTCGGGTACATCCTTTTTTCAATACAATTGAATATAGAATCTGTGACATTCCACTAACAGTCGGCGAATCCATTGCCATTGCTGCTTTGTTTCAGGCCATAACGGCAAAACTTTACAAACTCAGAACGCGCAACCTGAACTTCATTCAGTATCAGCGTGCTTTGATCAATGAAAACAAATGGAGAGCAGGCAGATACGGGTTAGACGGCAAATTGATCGATTTCGGAAAAGAAGAAGAAGTGGATACAAGGGCTCTTCTTTTTGAATTGCTCGATTTCATAGATGATGTGGTGGATGAACTGGGCTCAAGATCCATCATTGAAAAAGTACCT
>JBIIPV010000207.1:0-3403 GCA_044342435.1 Lacibacter sp.
TCTGATTGTTTCTGTACAGCAAATGCAAAATGAAGTTGGAGAATGGCGGAAGAAGTATGAACAACTTGAAGCAAAAATGCTTGAAGGAGAAGCGAACGTGTTACTGAATCAACAAGAATTGATAGGTGATATTTCTTTCATTGGAACAATGGTTGAAATAAACAGCGCGGATGCACTCAAAAAACTTTGTTATGATCTGATAGGCAAGCTAAAAAATGGCGTAGTTGTTTTATGCGCCAACATCTCCGGAAAGGCCTCTGTTGCAATTGCTGTTTCAGAATCACTCGTTAAAGAAAAAAATATCGATGCTTCTGCGATCATAAAAACCCAGGTTGCACCGCTTATCAAAGGTGGAGGTGGCGGACAAAAAACGCTTGCAACGGCCGGAGGTCAACAGGCAGATAGTTTGCCGGAGGTGGTTGAACATATTAAGAAATTACTTCACTCATAAAAATCCACACCCCCATTTGTAAATTCGTGTAGAGTCTGATTATTTTTTGAAATGCCTATCACGAAAAAACGAGTCAGCATCTATCTGAATAAAGGCATAAAGGATGAACGTCATAAAACATTAAAAAAGAATATATGAGGTTTTATTTATCAGTTTTTTTTCTGATCGGAGTATCAGGATTTGCAATTGCTCAGCAGAATTATAGAGGGTTTTCTCCGTGTTCTTTTTATATTGAAATTCCTGTGTCTGCAGTAACAATAAATGAAAACGGAAGCAATAGCAACGACTATTGTGATTATAAGGTTCGGTTATCTGACGGATTTGAGTTTATGGAATTACACTCTATGAATAAAGGCCGGTTTTCTTTTTCAGATATTGATCAATTATACAGTGCAGCAATCAACTCTTCCAATCTCGATATTGTCTATCAAACCAAAGGAAGTAATTTCTTTGTGATTACAGGATATAATAAAAAAGGAAATATTGTTTACTGGAGGCGATCAGTAGGGGGGCGTTATATCAGTGATATGCGCATTGAATATCCCAAAAGCCGAAGAGCTTCCATTGACCCAATGATTTCAAGATTGTCGAAATCTTTTTATAGTTATTAATACCAATGCTCAAATAGAATCTACAGGAAATCCATGTTCGGATTGGTTAATATTCCATGATTCTGGCCACCGTGTCGTTTAACCTTTTTTTGGCCAGAAAATTTCCTTCCAGCTCCTGGTTAAAAGGAATGGGTGTGTCTAGGGAAGCACAACGCATCACCGGCGCATCTAACCATTCAAAACAATGCTCTGCAATCCATGCCGCAATTTCTCCGCCAATTCCCCCGGTAAGCGTGTCTTCATGAAGAACAATCACTTTCCCCACGCGCTGAACAGAATCACGTATGGCATCATAGTCGAGCGGTGCAAGAGTTCGTAAATCAAGTATATCAATGGATATTTCGGGATGTTCTGCTGCATAATCATCTGCCCAATGTACACCTGCACCATAAGTGATGATTGATAATTCTTCGCCACTTCTCACATGCCTTGCTTTTCCTATTTCAATTTGATACGGTTGCTCCGGCACCACGCCGCTTACACTTCTGTACAATACTTTATGCTCAAAAAATAAAACAGGATTGGGATCTGCTATTGCAGCCATCAGCAATCCTTTTGCATCAAAAGGGGTAGATGGATAAACAATTTTTAAACCGGGAACTTTCGTAAACCAGGCTTCATTGCTTTGGCTGTGAAATGGTCCTGCGCCAACGCCTGCACCGGTAGGCATTCGCACAACTACATCTGCATGTTGTCCCCAGCGGTAATGAATTTTTGCAAGGTTGTTTACTATCTGATTAAATCCTACACTTACAAAATCTGCAAACTGCATTTCAACAACCGATTTTATTCCTTCCAGACTTAATCCTAGTCCTGCACCAATGATGGCACTTTCGCATATCGGTGTATTACGTACTCGTGCATGTCCGAATTCATTTACAAACCCTTCTGTGATTTTAAATGCACCTCCGTATTCCGCAATATCCTGTCCCATAATCACCAGGTCAGGGTGTTGTACCATACTTTGTTTCAATCCCTCTTTGATGGCATCAATGAAACGTTTCTCTTCACCCGAGTTTGCTGGGTAATTGATAAAAGGAAGTTGGTTTGTATCCGGATGATAAGCTCTGTAAACATCGTTTATTTCATCTTCCGTGTTTACAACAATGGGTTTTGCATTGAAGCCCACCTGCAATTCTTCTTCGATATGTTTTTTTGTTTCAGAACGAATTTGTTCTGTTTGTTCTGAAGTGAGGATGTGGTGTTGGAGAAGATACGTTTCAAAAGTGGCGACCGGATCTTTCTTTTCCCACTCTTCAAATAAATGAGGGGGTACATATTTCGTGCCGCTTGCTTCTTCATGTCCGCGCATGCGAAAGGTCATGCATTCAATCAGATAGGGTTTCTGATTTTTTATACAATATTCTCTTACGCCTTTAATGGTGTCAAGAACGGTAAGAATATTATTTCCATCTATAGTAATGCCTTCCATCCCGTAACCTTTCGCGCGATCTGCTAAGTACTCACAACGGTATTGTTCTTTGGTAGGCGTACTAAGTCCGTAACCATTGTTTTCAATAATGAATATAACAGGAAGATCCCATACTGCTGCAACGTTGAGCGCTTCATGGAAATCTCCTTCGCTGGTTCCTCCTTCTCCGGTAAAAGCCAGCGCCACTTTCTCTTCGTTTTTTAATTTATGTGCAAGTGCTGCGCCATCTGCCAGTGCCAGTTGCGGACCTAAATGTGAAATCATTCCGCAGATATGGTGTTCGCGTGTGCCAAAATGAAAACTCCGTTCTCTCCCTTTACTGTATCCTTCCTGATTGCCCTGCCATTGCATGAATAATTTACTTAATGGCATTTTTCTTGTGGTGAATACACCAAGATTACGATGCAGCGGGAAAATCCATTCATCATCTCCTAATGCCAGTGTACATCCTACTGCAATGGCTTCCTGTCCAATGCCGCTGAACCATTTGCTGATTTTGCCCTGACGAAGAAGAATCAGCATTTTTTCTTCAATCATTCGGGGGAGAAGAAGTGAGCGGTAGATGTTGATTAATTCATCATCAGTCAAATGTTTACGGTCGAAAAACATGCAATCGTTTTAAATAATTCAAAGCAAGTAACACAATTTTCGTCGGGCGACAAAACAATTTAAAACCCACTTCCTTTCTTATCCTCTTTCTTTCTGATAAATGAGTGGGCAAAGCTGTTTGTCAGAGAAAGAAGGATGCTGAATAATAAGGCATTCAGGAATTCGGGGTCGTTTATTTCAAAGCCGCCGACAAAATGCGCATCAATCAGTATGATAACTGCATTGATTATAAGCAGAAAAAGGCCCAACGTAAAAACTGTAACAGGTAATGTCAGCAGAATCAGTATCGGCTTGATAAAG
>JBIIPV010000208.1:0-3401 GCA_044342435.1 Lacibacter sp.
ATAAACCAGTAATTAATAACTAACACCCTTTCAAGCCTGCGCGGTAGGTCCACCGAAATTCATGGGCAGTTGAATTTCATCAATTTCACGGATCGCACCATTTGCCTGTTCGAAACGCATGATATTTTCAGTGATGGCTTTCATGAAGCGTTTGGCATGTTGGGGAGTGAGTATGATGCGAGACTTCACTTTGCTTTTGGCGGTACCCGGCATCACGTTTACAAAATCCACTACAAATTCTGCATGGCTGTGTGTGATGATGGCAAGGTTGGCATATTCCCCTTCTGCCATTTCTTCGGAGATTTCGATATTGAGCTGATTCTGCTCTTGCGGTTGTTGCTGATCCATAAAAAGTTTTGATGTACAAATATACAAAGTGGAAATGAGTGGTTTGGCTTGAATCTTTTCCCTTTAACACGACGCTTCACTTCTGTTATACCTGTAAAATAAAAGATTGATAAAAGCTCCATTCCCGGTCATTTTAAGAATTTAACTGTTTTCTGAAGGCATTAACTAGTAAATTAGATGTATATGAAATAGCCATAATAAAAATTTAATACCAACTAGAATGATTATTTAGGCTATTCTATATGACCATTAAAACTATCAATAAATAAACATATGAAATGCCCATAACGGTTGGCTGATACCAACGGTGATGAGAATAAAAGGGCATAACATATGACCATTAATAAACAATAACTATTCACATATGAAAAAAGAAAGCATATTGATACTGATGTTTGCTCTTGTGTCAACTTCTATCTTTTTTGCATTTAGCAAAAAAGCAAATCCAAGCAACTTTGATATTGAAGTCAAGCTAAACAAAGAATTCAACCTCGAATTTCGTTCAAATCCATCAACAGGTTATAGCTGGTGGTGGGTAAACAAACGAGATGATCGGCATGTAGATTCGATTCGCAGAACTTTCATCGGTGATAAGCCAGTTATGCCGGGTAAAGGAGGAAGAGACATCTGGACTTTTAAAGCGATAAAAAGGGGGATAGATACAATTTCATTTACCTATAAAAGATCGGGCAATCAGGCCGCCAATTCGGGCGAGTCCAAACAATACCGCATCAGGGTCTATTGATTCAGTAATAAAATTATTACTCAATAAAAAAACCTCTTCACTTGAAGAGGCTTTTTGGTGTTCGCGGACCGGACGGGACTCGAACCCGCGACCTCCGCCGTGACAGGGCGGCATTCTAACCAACTGAACTACCGATCCATTAATTTGGGTTGCAAAGATAGGGATTCTGATTATTTACATGTAAATTTTTCAAAAAAAATCATAGGATATTGAGGAACTCCACAACCCCAAAGCTTAAGTATATTTGCACCCTTATTCTAACAGGCATTACATGTTGAAAATCGGCATCTTCGGAGCGGGACATCTTGGTAAATTTCATTTAAACAACTGGAAAGAAATTCGGGATGTGCAACTGATTGGTTTCTACGACCCTGATACGGAAAGATCCGAAGTCATCGCCCGAGAGTATGGCCTGAAACATTACCCGGACCCTGAGTCCCTTATTCAGGAGGTTGACGCGGTTGACATAGTGGCTCCGACAACTGCCCATTTTCAATTATGTGAGCTTGCAGTGAAAAACGGCAAGCATGTATTTGTAGAAAAACCGATGTGTGACCATCTGGATGAAGCGCGTGAATTGGTGAAGCTTGTGAAAGAGGCCGGTGTGAAATTTCAGGTCGGACATGTTGAAAGATTCAATCCCGCATTCCAGGCAATCAAAAACCTGGATCTGAAACCAATGTTCATTGAAGTGCACCGCCTTGCTCAATTCAATCCAAGAGGAACAGAAGTAAGCGTCATCCTCGATTTAATGATTCATGATATTGACATTATTCTTCATCTGGTAAAAAGTGAAGTGCGTCAGGTAATGGCAAATGGGGTATCCGTCATGACAGACACTCCTGATATTGCAAACGTGAGGATCGAATTCAACAATGGTTGTGTTGCCAACCTCACCAGCAGCCGCATCAGTATGAAGAAGATGAGAAAGATGCGTTTGTTCCAGCGAGACGCTTATATTGGTGTTGACTTTCTGGAAAAGAAAGCAGAGATTATCCGCATGAAAGAACAGACGGAAGAAAATGAAATTTCTTTCGAGATCAACACCCCTAGCGGACAAAAACCAATTTCCATTTCACAGCCGACTATTGCCGAAACCAATGCCATCAGAGATGAACTACAGTCTTTTGTAGATGCTGTTACAAATAATCATCCAACAGCTGTCTCCGAAGTGGATGGACTTAGGGCAATGGAAGTAGCTCATCTCATCTTGGAAAAAATTCAACGTACAGGCATTAACTGATTATGAATAAAAAAGCACGTATTCATATCAGCCTTTATGTCTTTTCCGACTGGTTCTCTGCAGCTTTGGCATGGGCCACTTTTTATATTCTAAGGAAAAGCATACAGGAAGATTCTTCTTTTTTTTTATCTCCTGATTTTGATTTTTACCGCGGAATTTTATTGATCCCTTTCGGATGGATGACCCTTTATCACCTGCTTGGGACGTATAGAACCCTATATGGGAAATCACGTTTTCAAGAGTTGACTTACACGTTTTTCTGCACACTGTTCGGTTCGCTGATTCTGTTTTTTGCTTTATTACTTGACGATCAAATCAATTTCGAAAAATATTATTACAAAGAAACATTGCTCTTCTTTGGCCTTCATTTTGCTATGACATGGACCGGCCGTTGGTTCATACTCAGCAAAGTGAAACGCCAACTATTAAAAGGAGAAATAAAAATCAGCACCCTCATCATCGGAGCAGGACAGAAAGCCATTCAATTATACAAAGACATCAATAAAAGCAGAGAAAGCAATGGGGTTGACATCGCAGGTTTTCTGTATCCGGATGCGACCGAAAAAAACGGACTATCCCGACTACTTCCTGCACTAGGAACTCTTCAGCAACTAAAAGAAGTTGTCAAATTGAATAATATTGAACAGGTATTCATTGCACTTGAAGAAAAGGACAATCACCTCATCGAAAAAACCATCAACGACCTGAGCGAACTGGATGTTCATATCAAGCTGCTTCCCAATACACTGGCCATCCTCACAGGCTCGGTACGCACAAGCAATGTGATGGGTACTGTTATGGTTGAATTGCACAATGGCATGATGAGTGAATGGCAATTAAATGTGAAACGACTACTTGACATCACTGCATCTTCATTCGCACTGATACTTCTTTTACCCGTTTATCTTTTTGTGGCTATTCGCGTCAAAATGTCTTCAAAAGGACCAATATTCTACTCGCAGGAAAGACTGGGATTAAAAGGAAAACCTTTTTTAATTTATAAGTTCCGTTCGATGTATTCAGATGCAGAAATAAACGGACCAGCTTTGTCTTCAGAGAAAGATC
>JBIIPV010000209.1:0-3359 GCA_044342435.1 Lacibacter sp.
AACTACCTCTGGTGCAGAATTTTGCTCCGTACGATCTTCATCGCCTGCAAAACCCTCATCTTCATGACTGAAAGCATCAAAATCAAAATCAGGCATTAGCTCGGTTTTTACATAATCAACCGCTTCATTCAAGCCTTTGATGAATTTATTGAAATCCTCTTTGTAAAGAAAGATCTTATGTCTGTCATAACCTTCACCGGTGAAACGCTTGCGGCTTTCAGTAATGGTCAGATAATAATCATTCCCCCGGGTTGCTCTTACATCGAAGAAATAAGTTCTTCTTTTTCCAGCACGGATTCTTTTGCTGTAAATACTGTCTGAGCGCTTGTCATTTTGTTCGTAGGTCACCTCTTGAAATTTTATTTGCGATAATACTTGATCGAGACAAAGATAAATTTCTTTTGGATTTATCAAAATTTTGATCTATGTCTCTTGAAAAAAGGTAAACATTCCTCGTCATGACGGCTCAAAATGACGATTTTCGTACATGTTTTTGTATTTCCCGTTGAGTGAAAGCAGTTCCTGGTGGGTTCCGGATTCGACAATTTCCCCATTCTCGAGAAGCAGAACACGATCAAATTCAGCCAATGAAAAGATTCTGTTTGTGACAAAAACAAGGGTTTTGTCCTTTGTATAATTCATTAAAGCATTCAAAACCTTCTGCTCTGTCTGATAATCTACTGCGCTGAGGCTGTCGTCCAGAATAAAAAGAGAAGGATTCATGATGAATGCTCTTGCGATTGCAATTCTTTGTTTCTGCCCCCCGCTTAACGTGATCCCTCTTTCTCCTACCATGGTATCAAAGCCCTTCTCAAAACCCTTGATATCATGCAAAACCGAAGCCATTTCAGCAGCCCTGCTTGCCTCATCACTACCAAGGTTTGTTTTGCCAAAATTGATATTATTCAGAATGGAATCACTAAACAAGAAACTTTCCTGTGGTACATATCCTGTCTGACTCCTAAAATGACGGATATCCCAGTCAGTGATTACTTTGTTGTCAATAAGTACCTGCCCCGATGAAGGATCGTAGTAACGCATTAACAGCTGAAGAAGAGTTGACTTACCGGAACCTGTTCTGCCAACTATGGCTATTTTTTCTCCGGCATTAATTTTAAATGAGACCTGTTTTAGTGCAGTTGTTCCAGAATGCGGGTAAACCAAGGTCACATTTCTGAATTCGATATCCCCCTTCAACAAATACTTATTGCCGCCTGCCTGTTCAATTGCAGGTTTATACTTCAAAAATTCGTTGATTCTTTTCTGAGAAGCAGCAGCCCTCTGAATTGTACTGGCAACCCATCCAATAGCACTCACAGGAAAAGTAAGCATCGTCAGATACATTACAAATGCAGCCATGTCGCCAAATAAAATTTCACCTCTCATATAAGCATTCCCTCCGGCATAGATAATAAGGAGCGTGCTGATTCCGATAATAAGGGCCATGGAAGGGAAATAAAGTGCTTCAGTTTTATTGAGACCTGTTGCGGCCTTTCGATAAGCTTCACTTCTCTTGCCAAAAAGACCCAATAAAAAAGGCTCCTGAACATAAGACTTGATAACCCGGATTCCTGAGTATGCCTGCTGTGCATCAACAGTCAAGCCAGACAATAACCCCTGAACCTGTTCGCTTTTTCTATGGATGATGCTGTTTACCCAATAAATGGCAAAAGCCAGAACCGGCAAAGGTGCAAGAACGATGAAAGACAGCTCTGCATTTTTCCGAAACATATAATAAACAGTAAAAGAGATCAATACGATTAAATTGATCAGGTACATAACAGCAGGTCCTGTGAACATCCTTACCCTACTCACATCCTCTGAAA
Organism: Lacibacter sp.; assembly: GCA_044342435.1. GTDB lineage: Bacteria > Bacteroidota > Bacteroidia > Chitinophagales > Chitinophagaceae > Lacibacter. The sequence continues at coordinate 1,827 of JBIIPV010000209.1, forward strand.
TCCTGTTCATGAGATCACCCGTTTGATGGGTTTTGTAAAACTCTGCGTCGAGTTGCTGATAGTGGCTGTAAATCTGATTTTTCTGATCATACTCAATCAGCCTGCTCATCACGATCAGTGTCTGACGCATCAAAAACATGAATAATCCTCGAAGCAGTGCCAGAAATAATAAAGTCAGGCAACATAATGCAATCATTGAATTAAATGAAAAATCTAAACTCCCCAGATAATTGATAATGGCAAGCAAGAAAGGGTCATTAAAAGTTTTTGCTTTGGCTTCATATCCCGGCAATTGGCTTTGAACCATATCTATTACCAGGCCGGTCAGTTGCGGAGCGAGAACTGCAAAATAATTAGAAAGAAGAATGAAAATGACACCGCCGGCAAAGCGCCATTTGTATTTGAAAAAAAAATGAAACAACGAGGACAGCGTGGACATAAAATGTAAAGATACATCAAGACATACGCATCAAGTGTAGATGAATTCAGATCAATGCAAATCAAGGCTTTGTATATTCTCTCAGGAATGAGATAAATCTTTCCGTAAAACTTCAATTAATAAAAAATGCTCCGAAAGAAAGGCAAATGAGAGCGAATATTCAATTTTATCGACCATAATCATCCTGCAGACGTACTATATCCTCCTCATCCGACGGATTTTCAGGATCTGTATGCTGCCAGATTTCGGCAAGCACACCCCAGTCTTTTAACCCAACCAAGCGATGCCTCGTTCCTTTTTCTAATTTGATGATCTCACCGGGCTCAAAAATTTCCAAACCCTGCTCTTGGTCATCATGACTTTGCACAACGCCAACTTCCCCCTCTACGACACGCCATATTTCAGCGCGGCGAAAATGATATTGCCAGGAAAGACGCTGGCCCGGAGCTACTACAAGAAGTTTGGGACTAAGTTTATTTCCAATCAGCAAATCATTTTTCTGAAAAGTTGGGAAAAACAACTCTATAAATTGATCTGCATCAGATTCATCAATCACCAGAAATCCACCCCAGGGGCGACTTCTGTCTTCGTTTACAATACGAATGTTCTCCTGTTTCAAAAGGGATGACACATGCTCAAATACAACTTGCTTTTCCATGGAATAATCTATTCAAATTCAGAAGGGATAAAATAAACCCTCCACTTGTTATTCAAGTGGAGGGCCAGGGAGGCTGATGGGTCTCGAACCCACGGCCTTCAGTGCCACAAACTGACGCTCTAACCTGCTGAGCTACAGCCTCCGTAATTGGGGTGCAAAAATAAGGCAATTCCATCTGAGCAACAAAATCTTGATGCTAATGAATTCAAAGCACGAAATTTGCAGAAAAAAAAATGAACTACCTGCTTATTCTGATACCTGTTATTTCCGGGTTCATTGGTTGGGTCACGAACTGGGTGGCCATTAAAATGCTTTTTCATCCTCGTCGGCCTGTACATATCTTAGGATTAACCATTCAGGGAATTTTTCCCAAGCGACAGGAGCAATTTGCATCCAGACTAGGAAAACTCGTGAGTCAAGAGTTGATTTCCTTCGA
>JBIIPV010000210.1:0-3350 GCA_044342435.1 Lacibacter sp.
CAATTCTTGCACATCCTAATACAGCATAAGCAAGCTCAGGCACCATCCCCATATAAATACAAACACGATCTCCTTTTTTTACACCCAGGTTTGTCAATACCTGTGCAAACTGGCAAACTCGTTTATGAAGACGATTGTAAGTCACCACACGTACACGTTCATTCGGGTCATTGGGCTCCCAGATGATGGCGGGCTGATCGCCACGTGTGTCTAGATGCCTGTCAATACAGTTCTCTGTGATGTTCAGTGTGGCCCCATCAAACCATTTGACAGACGGCTCTTTGAAATTCCAGTCGAGTACTTTGTCCCATTTTTTTCGCCAGCAAAAATGATCTGCAATCTGACTCCAGAATTCTTCAGGATGTTCAATACTTTGCTTGTAAGCTTCTTTATATTCTTGAAAAGACCTAATCTGATAAGGATATGACATGCAAAATGAATTATGGGTAAAAATAGAGAATGATTTGTTTAAATTAACAACTTAACAAAATTGGATGACGACCTAACAATAACGTTTAGTTGACTAATCCAAGAATGATCATTAAATATGTCCCATTTAATAATTAAGAAAACAATAATAGTCACATGCGCGTGGGCCAGGCAAAACGCGCGGAGCGATCGGGTTTGCCTTGATTTTTCTTTGGTTACTTTTATGTGTTATTTTTAATTTTTTTAATGGTCACATAGAATGCTGAAGCATTTCTTTGTATCAAAACAAAGAAAGTAACAAGTATATTTACTAGTCATTTTTATTCATTCGAATATTTGATGGAAAAACAATTATAAAAGCAGATAGTTATTAAGTAAATCATCAGTATCTTTTCACCAATGAAATAGCCATAACGGCAGCAGCAACTTAAAAGTTTAAACTTAAAAATTAAAAGGAATAAAATAAATAAAAGTTAGACTCCGTATTTTAGTTTTAACTTTTAACTTTTCTGTTTTTACTTTTTTTATGAGGGCATAACAAATGACCATTAAAAATATCAACTAATACACATTTGAAATGCCCATAACGATTGGCTGATACCAACAGCGATGAGAATAAAGGGCATAACAAATGACCATTAAAAATATCAACTAATATACATTTGAAATGCCCATAACGATTGGCTGATACCAACAGCGATGAGAATAAAGGGCATAACAAATGACAATTAAAAATATCAACTAATACACATTTGAAATGCCCATAACGATTGGCTGATACCAACAGCGATGAGAATAAAGGGCACAACAAATGACAATTAAAAATATCAACTAATATACATTTGAAATCAACCGAAAAAAATCAGATCTGGAAAGTGATTGGTGCTTCTTCCGTTGGCACACTGATAGAATGGTACGACTTCTACATTTTCGGAAGTCTGGCACCTGTGATCGCTAGCCATTTCTTCCCGAAAACAGATCCGACTGCTGCACTACTTTCAACATTGGCCACTTTCGCTGCGGGTTTTATTGTAAGACCATTTGGCGCTCTTGTTTTTGGCAGACTTGGTGATATTGTCGGAAGAAAATATACGTTCCTGCTCACGCTGGTGTTGATGGGTGGAAGCACTTTTGCCATTGGGCTCATTCCGGGCTATGACACGATTGGTTTTTTTGCACCTGTTTTGGTTTTACTGCTTCGGTTATTACAAGGACTTGCGTTGGGTGGTGAATACGGCGGAGCGGCAACCTATGTTGCCGAACACGCGCCCATTGAAAAACGCGGTTATTATACTTCCTGGATACAAACAACCGCCACGCTGGGACTTTTATTTTCATTGGGCATCATCTTACTAACGCGTTATTCCCTTGACACTGATGCAACACGCTCTGTTGCATTATTTAATGACTGGGGATGGCGCATTCCCTTTCTCGTTTCTATTCTACTGGTAGGCGTTTCTGTTTACATACGGTTACGCATGAACGAATCTCCTTTATTTGCAAAACTCAAGGAAGAAGGAGCAACCACTTCCAACCCATTGAAAGAAAGTTTTGCACGAAAAGCCAATCTCAAAATGGTATTGCTCGCGCTCTTCGGTGTAGCGATGGGACAAGGAGTTGTTTGGTACACTGGACAGTTTTATGCGCAGTCATTTTTAGAAAATGTTTGCAAAGTAAATTTTGATCAATCGCGCACCATCCTGATATGGGCCATTGTATTTGCAACTCCATTTTTTGTATTATTTGGCAGATGGAGTGATCGGATTGGACGAAAGTGGATCATGATGGCCGGAATGGCAATGGCAGTTTTCACCTATCGCCCTCTATTCAGCAAAATGGAAAACATAAGCCATACTGAAAATCTGAACATAGTCAAGGAAGATGTCAAAATAATAGCACTAGAAAATAATAAAGATTCGCTGCAAACAACCATTCAGCTATTGAATGATGATGCCGGGATAATAGTCACAAAAACTTTAAAAGACACAATCAAAGTTTCAACGCAAACAATCATTAAAGGCCCAACCTCCACCAGCAAAGAACTTCCAACTGAAAAATACTGGCAGATTGTATTGATCGTTGCCTTGCTTATTTTCTATGTAACGATGGTGTATGGTCCGATAGCTGCTTTTCTGGTAGAATTATTTCCAACAAAAATCAGATACACTTCCATGTCCTTGCCATATCATATCGGGAATGGCATTTTCGGTGGACTAACCCCTTTCATTGCAACATTACTTACAACAACATACCAAAACGATGTGCTGTCGGGTTTATGGTATCCGATTCTGATTGGCGGTATTTGTTTGCTGATTGGGACTTTTTATGTGAATAATAAAATCGACCGGGATATTCAAGATTAACTGATCAATATGAATAAGATAAAACGCTTGCTTGGTTTAGTATGGGTTCTATTGGGTCCAGCTATTATCATTTACCTTTCACTGATTGCCTTTCGCGAAATCGGAAGCAAACCAACAACAGACACCATTATTCAATGGAGCGTGTTCCTATTGATCAGCTTACCCATTGGAGTGGGACTGGTATTATTCGGATGGTTTGCCATGGCGGGAGAGTATAATCATCTGCCACAAAAATCATCGGAGCTGGATCTCGATGAAACAAAAGATAACAGATAGTGATGCTTCTTTTTATTTTACTTTTGATCTGCAAAAGGCTGCGAGCGCGCAAGTCAGGGAATCGGTTATGCTTGTTTGGTTCACTACATCATACAAAACAGATAGTTTAACCGACAACTGTTAACCAACAAAACGCATTTCAATATATGTCAATAGAAGTCAGTCAGCTTACCAAAAAATACGGCCAACAGGTTGCAGTAAACAAACTCAGCTTTGCTGTTGCCCCCGGTGAAATTGTTGGTTTCCTTGGGCCAAACGGAGCAGGGAAAAGCACCACCATGA
>JBIIPV010000211.1:0-3344 GCA_044342435.1 Lacibacter sp.
CTGCAATCATTCTTCCCGGCGGATACGGCACGCTGGACGAATTGTTTGAAATGCTTACCTGGAACAACCTAAACATCCATAACAAACCCATCTTTCTTCTAAACACAAATGGGTTTTACAATCACCTCATCGCACATATTCAACACCTTGAAAAAGAGGGATTTCTTTACGAACCGCCTTTCAACAGAATCACGGTATTGAAAAACGCCGGCGATTTCCTGAACGCTGCGACTTCTTTTCTTTCAGATAAAATGTAAAGGCCGTCCTGAACACAGGTTGCATTCTTCCAAACTGATCAGTGTAAGGAGAATTGGGATCTCCCATGATATCCACCAATATACTTGTATAAAATTGCGACTGCCCAATGAATCTGCTTCCATATCCGCCACCAACCAGTAAACTGGGTGCAGTGCGCCTATCTTTAAACACCAGCACCCCATTGGCCTTTCGGGTAAAAGAAATACTGTTAAACTCAAACTGACCGCCTGCAAAAAACTGATTCAAAGGCCAGATACGTAAGAATGGTCCTCCGCCTAAAGTTACCAGCCTGTCTCTGTTAGGCGAAAAAGGATCATTTTGCGTGATAAGTGTGAAATTAGTAGATACACCTACATCCAATATATTTCCGACAGTATAACCAACTTCCGGATTCAATCCCAATATGAAACCATTAAAAAAACCAAGATTGATTCCGCTGCCTACAAACATCCTTCTTCTGTCAAACTTTTTTTCCTGAGAAATAGCTGTTTGACAAAGCACAATGATCAATAAAAAAGAGGATAGTATTCTCATGTGATAAAGTTAAAAGTAAAAGGTTAAAAGTAATACGTGCTATTTTCAAGTTTTAAAGTTTCAACTTTTTAGTTTTAAGTTTTAACCTATTGATCTCCTCAATCAAATATCTTTCCCGGATTCAATATCCCATTCGGGTCAAACGCTTTTTTAATGGCACGCATCAGATCCAGATTTGCTTTTTTCATCACTACATCCATATAGCCTTTCTGAATCAACCCAATTCCATGTTCACCACTAATGGTTCCTCCCAAAGAATGAACCAATTTAAACAAAGCCCTTAAACATCGATTCATCTCCTCATCTCCGTAACTGTTTGGTGTTCCTTCCTTGTGAATACGAACATGCAAATTACCATCTCCTGCATGCCCGTAACAGACCACTTCGAAATCGTACTCTTTACCCAATTGCTTTACCCCCTTTATCAATGCAGGCAACTCAGCACGCGGCACAACTGTATCTTCCTCAATCGTGTATCCTTTCAATTTCACAGCTTCGGCTACACGTCGCCGTAATTTCCAGAGTTCCGCTTTCTGCTGTGCATCATCGGCAAAATAAATTTCTCCGATATCATATTTCGTGAGCAATTCTCCAATGGCTTCCATGTCTTTCATCAACACTTCCTGATCATTGCCATCCACTTCAATAATAAGATGTGCCGCCGTATCTTCCGTCACCGGCACGGCACTGCTATCAACCATCTTGCTCACAATCGACAAAGCATCTATCTCTACCAGCTCCAGTCCGCTCGGCACAAATCCAGCCCGGAATATTTCACTCACAGCCTCTCCTGCCTGTTCCAGTTGTTTAAATGGCACCAGCATCAATAAATCATATTTAGGAAGCGGAATCAGCTTCAGGACAATTTTCGTCACAATACCCAATGTTCCTTCACTACCTACCATCAACTGAGTCAGATTATATCCGGTTGAATTTTTCAACACATTGGCTCCTGTCCAGATCACTTCCCCATCGGGCAATACTACTTCTAGGTTAAGCACATAGTCTTTCACCACTCCGTATTTAACGGCTTTCGGTCCTCCACTATTTTCGGCAATATTTCCCCCAATGAAACAACTTCCCCTGCTGCTCGGATCAGGCGGATAAAACAATCCGTACGCCTTCACCTCGTTCATCAACACCTCCGTGATCACCCCCGGCTCCGTTGTCACCTGCAGATTTCTGGTATCTATATGCAGTATTTGATTCAGCCTTTCTGTGCTCATCAACACCCCGCCGTAAGGTGGCAATGCCCCTCCGCTCAAACCTGTACCAGCACCACGTGGAGTAACCGGTATATGGCGGTTATTACAAAAACGCATCAACCTAGAAATATCTTCTGTTGTACCCGGCTTCACGACCACTTCCGGTAAAAAATGAAGGTTCTCTGTTTCATCATGTGCAAAATGATTGAGTGTTTCTTCATCTACCAGTACATTTTGCTCCCCTAACATTTGACGAAGTTCATCAATCATTTCAGCCGTTAACCTGGTATAATCTTTGCTTGCCATCATCCAAAATTTGCTGCGAAATTCGGCAAAGCTTCGGTCAGGAAAAAATTCCTACCAAATGTTAGCACCTTTGTCTAAACAAAATATCTTCAAAAGTTCTTGAAAACCAACAATATTTCTATTCCCGAAATCATATCTGCCCCCTATTTTTGTAAGAATTAATTTATCAATATGTGTGGAATTGTTGGCTATACCGGTCCTAGAGAGGCTTACCCTGTAATTCTGAAAGGACTAAAAAGACTTGAATACAGAGGTTATGACAGCAGCGGGGTTGCCCTGATCAACGACGGACTCAAGATTTATAAGAAAAAAGGGAAAGTCGCTGAACTGGAGGAAAGCCTGATCGGACAAAATGTACAAGGACGTATCGGGATCGGACATACTCGCTGGGCTACGCATGGTGAACCAAGCGATCGTAACGCGCATCCACATCACAGTGCAAGCGGCAGACTTGCCATGATTCATAACGGAATCATTGAGAACTATGCGCTGATTAAAAAAGAATTACTTAACAAAGGATATACTTTTTCAAGTGATACGGATACAGAAGTATTATTGAATTTCATTGATGATATCCGTTTGCACAATGAATGTTCGCTGGAAGAAGCAGTACGCATTGCGTTAAAGCGTGTTGTTGGAGCCTATTGCATTCTTTTAATAGATAAAGATGACCCGCATACGATCATCGCTGCAAGAAAAGGTAGTCCGCTCGTTATTGGTATCGGCAAAGGAGAACACTTCCTTGCAAGCGATGCCTCTCCCATCATTGAATACACCAAAGAAGTAGTGTATGTAAACGACTACGAACTTGCCATCGTTCGTCCGGATGAACTGATCCTGAAAAATCTCGGCAATGAAAAAATCACTCCTTTCATTACCAAACTGGATATGGAACTTGCTGCCATTGAGAAAGGCGGTTATGATCATTTCATGATCAAGGAAATTCACGAACAACCAAGTACCATTTATGATTGTTTGAGAGGAAGGATTGATGCTGCTGCAGGTACTATCACAATGGCAGGAGTTCAAAACAATATCGAG
>JBIIPV010000213.1:0-3335 GCA_044342435.1 Lacibacter sp.
AATTCGTTTATAAAAACAAATGTAATTAGACTTACGAATTTTACACATCGAAGTTTTTCCTTAAGCAAGCATCTGCCTCCTGTTCTCAGGGGGCAATTTTTTTATTATGTGTTGTGATCATTTCCTGAAGCATATCTGTTACTTTTTCTTTTTTGAGAATCAGATATCCAAAACGATCCTGACTGATTCCCTCTTTGAGTTGATAACTGAATGAAAAATGATCTTCTGATGCAATGGTTTCAAAATACCTGAAAAGGATATTGGGATATTGTTTTAACTCTTCTCCGATTTCATATAAATGGGTAGAGAGAATAAAGAGGCTTTTGGGAGCACAGACAAAGCCATCAATGACCGTTTTACTGCAAAGCATGGCATCCTGAATATTTGTGCCTTTGAAAAGTTCATCAATTAAAACCAGACATCTTCTTCCGTCTTTAATTTTTGAAATGGTGGATTTGATCCTTTGCACTTCATTAAAAAAGAAACTTTCTCCTTTGCTGATGTTATCCTGAATCTGGATGTTGCTGATAATTCCATCGAAGAGGGATAATTTCATAGATGATGCAGGCACCCCCATGCCGGTATGGGCCAGATAAACTGCAGCACCAACGGTTTTGATGAAAGTGCTTTTGCCGGCCATGTTTGCGCCTGTTAAAAACATAAAGTTGGATTGCCTGCTCATATTGAACTGATAACCTACAGGTTCTTCAAGAAGCAAATGTCTGAGCTCTCCGACTTCCATTTCAGGGCTAGCAGAATCAACCCATTCAGGAAATACCATTTGATTCTTCTGCATGGCCACAACCATGCTGTGCCAGGCATCAAGTTGAAAGTAAATGTCTTTCAGTTTTTGAAATGATTGACGAAACTGATTGTATAAAAAATTTCCATACTGAAGAATTTTAGGAGCGATCATCAATTTATCTTTTTCCGTTTCCACAATCCTTCGAATCTCCTGCTTTTCAAGTATGACACAGATTTCTTCAGATAAATTTTTTAGAATGATATGTTCCTGTTTTTTTTTCAGTAAATCAGCCAGTTCTTTCATCCCCTTAAGAAAATCACAGTAGTGATTCAGTGAAAAACGCAGCATTGCATATTCATTGCGGTTTATCAACCGATATAACTGAACTGCAACTACAGATATTTTTGGAACATTTCCCAACGGGTAGGCATAAAACTGATCAATCATCTGAATGGTACCATTGGTAATTTGTTCGGGCCAGAAAGTAGCAAAGCTCGATATCGCTTTTAATACTTCTTCTGTTTCCCTGATTTGTCGGATAGTTTTATGCGGATGAGTGATCAGATGTAGAAACTTCTTTCTTCCGCCTTCTGTTCGACAATAATCAATTTTCTTTAAAATAGATTGCGCATCATCCGGATGAATGATTGATAAGTCCTGAAGGGTGGAAGAATCTGTCTCCATGTTCATAAAGATACTTATTATGAAGTAAAGGAGTTTTCTGTTATCGGTTGGGTGGTAATATGTTGGCTGTTATTTTTACAATGGAATACGTTTTCTTAATTAATTTCATCGGATTCTTGTTCATCGCTTATATTTATTCTTTAATCATATTCACATGCAGATTGTCAGATTTAAACTACTACTATGTTTATACCTGTTTTCATCATCAGGATTTGCCCAAAGCACCTATTTTACTCAGCAATCGAGACATCATTATTTTATACAAAGAACAGAGATCAAAGAAGGAAAATATTCTAACAGGTTATTTACCGGAATCATGCCTTACGATCGAAAAGAGGCAGTTGAAGATACCCCTTCAATTCAACTAAATGAAGTGGAGCAATATAACTACAATAGTTTATTGAGGAATCAACTAGAATGGCTACCTGCTGAAAGAAACAGATTTGCATCCAGTAAGCCTGTTCTCAAACATTTCTATACAACACCTGCTCATGCTTATTCACATTATGCCAATGATTTCTTTATCACTGCAGATCCTTTGTTTCATTATCGTCAGTCGTTTTCCAATGAAGGAACCGGAGATAATTTATTTCTTAACCAGCGTGGTATAGCCATTCGCGGAGGTGTTGCCAATGAGGTTGGTTTCTCAGCATCTGTGATGGATGTGCAGGAGAGGGGCCCATTATTTTTCAGACAATGGGAAGACAGTCTTTTGTCGGTGCCGGGTGCCAATTTTTATAAAAAATTCAAAGGCACGGGAGTAGATTATATTGATGCACGCGGGTCCTTTACATTCAAGGCGAATAAGTACATCCGATTCCAGGCAGGGTATGACCGTAACTTCATTGGCAGTGGATACAGAAGTTTGTTTTTGAGTGATTTTGCAGGGAACAATCTGTTTGTCAAAATCAATACCCGTTTCTGGAAACTGAATTATCAGAATTTATTTATGGAGTTACATGCCGGAGCAGCTAATAACAGTGTCAATAATCTGGTTCCGAAAAAATATGCAGCCATGCATCATTTAAGTTTGAATATTAAACCATGGCTGAATATTGGTTTTTTTGAAGGTGTCATTTTTGGAAGAAAAGACAGGTTTGAATTTGGTTATTTGAATCCGGTAATTTTTCTTAGAAGCATTGAAGGAAATCTGGGGAGTCGTGATAATGCAATCATAGGTGCAGATATGAACGCAATATTATTTAAGCGTGTGAAAGTATATGGACAGCTTTTCCTAGATGAATTTAATTTTTCCAAGTTAAGACAAGATGCAAGCTGGTGGGGAAATAAAACAGGTATTCAGGTTGGAATGAATTATGTAGATGTAGCAGGTATACGCAATCTTGATTTTCAGGTAGAATGGAATAGGGTTAGGCCATTTACTTATTCTCATTTTGATTCTGTTTCAAACTATTCTCATTACAACCAACCCCTTGCACATCCCTTTGGTGCGAATTTTAATGAAGTGATTGGGATATTAAGATATCAGCCTACAGGAAAATTGAATCTTACTGCAAAGGTCATTGCCTGGCAACAAGGGCTCGATAGTGCCGGTGGCTATAATGCAGGAGGAAATATTTTTCGGTTGAGTGGCGATGGCAGAAATGCTGAATTTGGATACAAACAGTTGAATGGAGTTCTTTCAAAAGGAGTCAATGCCAGTTTGTTGATCAGTTATGAAATCAGGGAAAATATTTTTATGGATGCTTATGCCATGATCAGACGATTCAGAAATGATTTTCAACGTCAGAATTTATCGCTTTTCAGTTTGGGACTGCGCATTAATTTGTGGTACAGAGAATATGATTATTGAGTTAGGGGGTAAGAGTCCGTGAGTCCATAAGACCGTGAGTCCAAGTGTTCATTATCTCCTCATCTCAACGTCTCACCGTCTCATCGTCTTTTC
>JBIIPV010000214.1:0-3322 GCA_044342435.1 Lacibacter sp.
GTGTGTTGAAAGGAGGCAAGCCGATTCGTAATTAAAAGAAATAACTGAATTAAGATATCATCATGCAGATTCTGAATGTAAACGAACTGGAGAAATCCTACAAGAAACTGAAGGCACTGAAAGGTGTTTCATTTTCTGTTCCCGAAGGGGCTGTATTTGGCATCCTCGGGCCTAACGGCAGCGGGAAAACCACCTTGTTGGGAATATTACTCAATATTCTTTCTGCCGACAGGGGAAGTTTTGAGTGGTTTGGAAATACTGAAGGACAAGACTACCGGAAAAAGATTGGCTCCTTATTGGAGACACCAAATTTCTATCATTATCTGTCGGCCGAAAAGAATTTGCGGATCACGCAAAGTGTGAGTGGAAGAGGCTCGAAAGAAGAAATTGACATGGTATTGCAGAAGGTGAACTTACATGCATGGAAAAATAAAAAATTCAAAAGTTTCAGCCTTGGTATGAAGCAACGCCTTGCCATCGCTTCTGCATTGCTCGGCAGCCCGAAGGTGTTGGTATTTGATGAGCCCACAAACGGACTCGATCCTGTTGGCATTGCCGAGATCCGCGAGTTGATTCTGGAATTAAGTAAAAAGGGCCATACGGTGATCATGGCAAGCCATTTACTGGATGAGGTAGAAAAAGTATGTACACATGTAGCTATTTTGAAACTCGGACAACTCATTGTATCCGGACCAGTACATGATGTATTGTCTCAGGAGGATGTTGTTGAAATTTCATCTTCTGATATCAATCTTCTGAAAGAGGCTGCATCAGACATGCCCGGTATGCGGAACATCATTACATCAGCGCATTTTGCACAGCTATACTTTGCAAAAGGAGAGGCAAACCTGGAGCAAATAAATCGTCATTTTTTTAATAAAGGGATAACGCTGACTCATCTTTCACTGAAAAGGCAAAGACTGGAAGAAAAATTCTTCGAGTTGACAGCCAATTCTTAATGCATCTATTTTAATTATTTATGACTCAACTTCTACGTACTGAATGGTTAAAGCTGAAAAACTACCCAGCTTTCTGGTGGTTGATGGGCATTTCGCTGCTTTGTTATCCTGGCATTAACGGATTTATATATCTGATTTATGATGTTGCATCTTCTCAGCGGAATGAAAGCGGAGAGATGATTAATCAGCTGATAGGAAAACCTTTTTCGTTTCCGGAGATATTCAGATCAGTGGCACATGTTTCATCTTATTTTGTATTCATCCCGGCGGTGTTGATCCTCATGCAAATCAGCAATGAATTCACGTATAAAACAAATCGGCAGAATATTATAGATGGATGGAGCAGGCGGCAATTCATGACTGCGAAATTTCTGGGAGTGCTTTTGGTGTCTGTATTAATATTGATGATCTATGTGGCATTTGTGTTGGTTGTTGGTTACATCACAACAGATCATATCAATGCATCTTCATGGAAGATGGCTCATTACACAGCACTATTCGGGCTACAGGTATTTTCGCAGCTTTCTCTTGCTTTTCTTCTCGGCCTCATTTTGCGCAGGGCATTTATTGCACTGGGGATTTTTATTTTTTACATGCTGATATTTGAGAATATACTCGTGGGTATTCTCAGGTGGAAAGCGAATGATGCAGGTCGTTTTTTATTCCTGGAAGTATCAGATCGTCTGACCCCGGCACCGGCCTTCTTTGGTCAGCTCGACACAGCTGCATATACAAAAAGTCTTGAGCAGATTAATACACAAGTGTGGATCACCATCATATACACAATCTTGTTTTGGGTGGCAGCCTTCAGAATTTATGAGAAGCGGGATCTTTGAAAGTATTAACACCGCCCTTCAGGGCTAAAGCCCATTTTTAAAATTCGTTTTTTTAGCCCCGCCCTGAAGGGCGGTGTTAAAGCCTTGTTTCTATTTAGACGAACGTGATACAATGGGTTCATTTTCCCCTTTGGCTTTTCGCTTCACTCAAGAAATGGCGATTTTTCCAACTAATTGGATCACCATCATATACACAAACTTGTTTTGGGTGGCAGCCTTCAGAATTTATGAGAAGCGGGATCTCCTAGAAAAGTATTGAGATTATTTCACCTCTTCTACAAGTAAATTCCAGTTTTCAAGAGTTAACACTGGAGTATTTTTTGATTTGCGTTTACCCGCCTCTTCATTGATATATTTTGCTCTTTCGCGCGAATCGGGGTGTGTGCTGATCCATGAAAGATATGATGCCGATTTGCCTTCTTCCTCAGCCATCTTTTCTAAAAAAGTAGAAAGCCCTTTCGGATCTATTTCGGCGTTTGACAGGTATTCTACAGATTTCAAATCTGCTTCTTTTTCAAGGGCTCTGTCAAATGCTGTGGAAGAAAGATGTTTGGCTATGTCTCGGACCGTTTCTGTACCCCTGCCTCCGGTTGAGGCCGAGATAAGGGCGTTAAATCCCACTTCACGCACTAGCTTCTTCATAACATGGTCTAATTCTATATGAGCCAGTTCGTGCCCGATAACTCCGCAAAGTTCCTGCTGATTGTTGGCTTGCGCAATGAGGCCTGAATAAATAACCAAATGCCTTCCCGGAATAGCAAAAGCATTCACATCATCATTCTTTAAGATATGCACTTTGATGCTGCCGGTATCTATTCTGTTGCTTAAACATATTTTATGTGTCAGTAGCTTGACATTTGTTACAACCACAGAATCTGTGATCTCTTTGTCCTCGCTTGTAAAAAAATCAAGGAATAAATCGCCAATCTTTTCTTCTGTTTGGCGGGTGATTTTTTCTACCCCTAAAACACCCATCCAGTCGATCCGGCTCAGTGAAAACCAAATGCCGGCAAAGATGACCAACAGAAAGATTCCTTTCAGAAATACTTTACTCATAAGTTTATGGTTTACAGATCAAATTTGTCAGATCGCCATAAAAAAACCACTTCACATGTTCTCCTTTTCTTGTTTTGATGGCCGTAATAATGGTGATGATCAACTCTGATATATTCAAGATCAATACAGTTAAAATATAGGCAATATACCCTGAGCTTAAAGTTTCATCTCCAAATAAAATTGACATCGTCCACCAGAAACCATAACTATTGACGAAAAAAATGGTTAACTGCGAAAACAATGCCTGGGTACAATGCCACCTCACAAAATAGGAGCCCTTTCTGTTGCCAATAAAAAACATAATTGTAGCCAGCAGGTTGATGATTGGAAGAGGCAAACCCACAGCAAATGCTATGAGCGACATGATATAGCTGTTAGAGGCTTTCTCCTTCTCGTAATCATCCGGTTCGTAAGCAAATGAATTGTATGTAATCATAGTCCTTTCATGATGTTCCATGCCCAGTTTGATAG
>JBIIPV010000215.1:0-3313 GCA_044342435.1 Lacibacter sp.
AAACATGTAGTGGTGAGGTGCAACTCTGGATGCGTGGCGATGAAGTATTACGTGTTACAGCACGTAAAGATGAATGGGGTGAGGTTAGAAAATCTAGTAAAGGAGATGCCGGATGGATCTGTAATAAATGTCGATTCGAAAGAAAGAAAGTGTCAGACTGGGTCATTGAAGGACCATCTAAAGTAAACCGACATTCAGTGATCTCACAGGGGCACTATATTGGTTTGCAAAAACCAAACGAGACAATGCCCAAAGTGATGGGTGGAAGAAATCCGAAGTTGTTGATGAACATCAAAGATATCAGTGAGGTGAATCAGGTAGAGTTAAGTGAAATTAAAGGACCCGCTACCTCACAGGTCTATAACCAAAACAAGAAAGATCAGTAATGGATAGTATTATTCTGACAGTTGATTGGCTATACGTGCTCGAGAAGTTTCTATTCATCGGGTTTATCATTACAATATCACTTGTAGTGGCCATGTACACGACTTACGCTGAACGTAAAGTTGCTGCCGTTATCCAGGATCGTCGGGGTCCTAACCGCGCAGGACCTTTCGGCCTCTTACAACCTCTTGCTGATGGATTAAAACTCATCTTCAAAGAAGAAATTATCCCAAGCAGTTCAAATCGCTGGTTGTTTATACTTGGACCTTCACTCGCAATGATTACAGCGATGCTTACGGGTGCTGTAATTCCATGGGGAGATAAGGCTGAAATTTTTGGAAGAACCATCGATTTGCAAATTGCGGATATCAATATTGGTATTCTATATGTATTTGGTGTAGTGAGTTTGGGTGTGTATGGCATCATGATTGGGGCATGGGCAAGTAATAATAAATTTTCTCTGATGGGAGGCCTTCGCGCTGCTTCACAGATCATCTCCTATGAATTGGCAATGGGCTTATCACTCATCGCTTTGTTAATGGTAACAGGCACGCTCAGTGTAAGATCAATGGTTGATCAGCAAGTTGTTGGTACATGGAATATTATTTACCAGCCGCTCGGTTTTTTGATCTTTCTGATATGCGCTTTTGCAGAGTGTAACCGGACTCCGTTCGATCTTGCTGAGGCGGAAAATGAATTGGTTGGAGGTTACCATGCGGAATATTCTTCGATGAAACTTGGTTTCTACCTTTTTGCGGAATACATCAATATGTTCATCAGCAGTGCTGTGATGGCAAGTTTATATTTTGGAGGATATGATATTCCGTTTGTTGATGAAAAAAGCTGGGGACTGTCAGCGAATATGCTCGCTTTAATCGGCGGTGCAGTTTTGATGGCTAAAATCGCTTTCTTCCTGTTTTTCTTTATGTGGGTAAGGTGGACAATTCCCAGATTCAGGTATGATCAGCTGATGAACCTGGGGTGGAAAAGTTTGATTCCGCTGGCATTGTTAAATATGCTTGTAACAGGAGCTGTTATTTTATTGCTTAAAAAGTAATTGAACGAATAAAATGCAATTAACATCAAGATCAAAGCCGGTTGACCGACGCCCGATGAATCTGGCGGAGAAAATGTATTTGCCGGCAATTTTTAGAGGAATGGCTGTTACTTTCAGTCACATCTTTAAAAAGAAAGTAACGATTAATTATCCTGAAGAAACAAGGCCTTTTAGTCCGGTGTTTCGCGGTTTGCATATTCTTAATCGTGATGAGGAAGGAAGAGAAAACTGTACTGCCTGTGGCTTGTGTGCTGTTGCCTGTCCTGCAGAAGCAATCACCATGGAAGCAGCAGAGCGTTTACCGGGAGAAGAACATCTCTATCGCGAAGAAAAATACGCAGCGAAATATGAAATCAACATGCTGCGCTGCATTTTCTGCGGACTTTGTGAAGAAGCATGTCCGAAAGATGCCATTTATTTAACAGAGACTTTTGCACCTGCCAACTACAGCCGCAAAAGTTTTATATACGGAAAAGAAAACCTGGTGATCCCACATCCAAAAAATGATACTGAAGCCTATACAAAGGCGAAAGGACTTGTGGATCAGCGTAAAGAAATAGCCAAACAACAGTAATTGAATCATGACGGTCACTGAAATTTTATTCTGGTTTTTGAGTGCACTCGCGATAGCAGGAGCACTGATGATGGTAGTAGGCAAGAATCCTGTTTATAGTGTGCTCTGGCTGGTGGTTGTGTTTTTCGCAATCAGCGGACATTACATCCTGCTGAATGCTCAGTTTCTTGCCATTGTGAACATCATTGTATATGCAGGAGCGATCATGGTACTATTCCTATTCGTGATCATGTTGATGAACCTGAATGCTGAAAATGAACCGCAAAAAAACAGATGGATGTGGCTTGCCGGTTCTGTCGCCGGAGGTACATTGATGCTGGTGCTTGTTGCATCACTCCGTACAAGCGAATTGTTAACCATACAGAAAGTAAGTGAAGGAGGAGAAACAGGGTTAATTAAAACGTTGGGAAGTGTGTTGTTTAAGGATTATGTACTTCCTTTCGAAGTGAGCAGTATTCTGTTTTTGAGTGCCATGGTAGGTGCCGTGGTGATTGGTAAAAAAGGAGATTAAAATTATTATATGCCAGTAAATTATTACATTTTTTTATCGCTTGCCTTGTTCAGTATTGGGGTGGCCGGTGTACTGACCCGCAGAAATGCGATCATCATTTTCATGTGTATTGAATTGATGTTGAATTCCGTCAATTTGCTACTTGTCGCATTCAGCAAGATGCATTTTGCGAATATGGAATTGTCATTCCTGAATCCTAATGTTGGGATTGAAGCGCAGTTATTTGTGTTTTTCATCATGGTAGTGGCAGCAGCGGAAGTAAGTGTAGGCCTCGCTATTATTGTGATGATGTATCGCAATATTCACAGCGTAGATGTGAATTTCTTAAATCGTTTAAAACATTGATTGGTGGCAAACTGCTACATCAATCCTGAAATTATATTATGTATATGAGTCAAATGGTTTATCTGGTTCCGTTGTTTCCGCTGATTGGTTTTTTATTAACCGGGTTGGGGAGAAATGGATTAAGTCGAAATTTTTCTGCGGCTATTGCAAGTTTAGCTGTACTCGCTTCTTTTGTTGTCAGTGTCTTCATTTTTCAGGAGGTTCGTGCGGAATCTACACCGGTCGTTGTGGAACTATTTCCTTTTATTGATGTGGCAGGTTTTCGAATTCCATTTGCATTTCAGGTGGATCGGTTGAGTATTTTATTTTTATTGGGGATTACCGGAGTTGGATTTTTAATCCACCTTTATTCGGCAGCTTACATGAAAGAGGAGACGGCCCCTCATTATGCCCGTTATTTCGCTTATCTGAACTTATTTATTTTCAATATGTTGCTCCTGGT
>JBIIPV010000217.1:0-3305 GCA_044342435.1 Lacibacter sp.
AACCCTCCGATTATTTGGAGGGTTTTTTATTGAACATATTATCCAATTAATTTATCGGCAGAGCGTCCCGCGCAGCGGGAAGGTCACCGGTTCGTCTTCCCTGTTATCCACAAAATTCTCCAAACTATGGAGGGTTTTTTATTTATCAGCATCTCTCTGTCTCTTCTATTTTCCGGCGCAGAGATATGAGAAAAGGAATTAGACGCAGCGTTTTTTCTGAAAAAAACGCTGTCACTGTCAACCGATAACTGATAACCGCGACTCGCCGTGGTTCGTGTCCTCACGAACCACATTGATTCCGATTCGAGAAGACACAAACCGGGACAGAAACTTTGTAGCTCGTTTTTCGTTGTTCGTTATTAGTTTTTTGTTTTTCGATTAGAATACTTAACTTCTTTTGGACTTCCGGACTCGCAGTCTTTCGGACTATCGGCATTCCGGTCTTCATTAAAATCAAAACCCTCTTTTGACCTCTTCATTTTTTTCATTAACATTGCTACATGCTTTCAAAGAAGACCCAATACGCATTACAAGCGCTCTCTTTCATGGCCCAGCAGCCGGAGAATGAACCAACTCTTATTGCTGAAATTTCACGTAAAAGAAAAATACCACTGAAGTTTTTGGAGAATATATTGCTAATACTTCGCAAGGATGGCATCCTGGAAAGCAAGAAAGGAAAAGGTGGCGGATACTTCTTCAAAGTAAAACCAAAACACGTATCACTTGCCCGGGTAATTCGTTTGCTGGACGGCCCCATCGCGCCCCTCTCCTGTGTAAGCCTGCATTTTTACGAACGCTGTAAGAACTGTGATGAAAAACATTGCGGCCTGCACGACATGATGGTGAAAGTAAGAGATGCGAATCTCAAAATACTCGAGAACAAAACCATCGCGGATATTTTATAAGATGACTGACAGGTTACAACAATAGTCTCTAAAACTTTCCTCATTCTTTTTCAATTTTTTTATCTGAAGATGACATGTAGACTCGATAGATTATTTGAAAATTTTTGATGACAAAATATGCAATCGTAAAGCGACCAGACACTTGAAGTAATCCTCCCTTTCAGCTATAGAAAAAGCACTAAGGGTTCACCCTTAATCTTTAAAGGAAGTGATCACAAATTGATCTTTTATCTAAAACTGATATTACTTTTGTCTTGTCATCGTATCCTAAACGTCTCTAAAGAGACAAACCAATTAAATCCGTATCCATGAGAAAGCTGTTCTACAGTTTCCTGTTTTTGCTGAGTATCCACGCAACTGCAATGGATCAAAATCCCGGCAAAGAAAACAGGCCCCAAGACATCACCTCTCAGGTTGACAGCATCAAACATGTTTTCTCTCAATTCGGGTACACCGTTGTAAGAGAAGCGGCAATTGAAATGGAAAGCGAATACGATCTTCCTGTTATTGTACCTCTCACCGAAGGCACACTGTATCATGTCATTTTCATTGCAGAATCATCAAGCCGTATTCAGGAAGTAAGAATGTACGACTACGAAGAAAAAGAAGTTTTTTATCAGAAGAAATGGGTTCAATCAGAAGGAAACATCATTTCTTATAGTTTTCAGCCACAGCATAGTGAATGGCATATGATCAGACCCGTACAGGTCAATAAACAAAGAAAAAATTGCAATGGTTATATTTTACTTCTTAAAAAAACAAGTTAAGAGCGATTAATTAAATCATCTGCTTTGAAATAACACGTTTTGGTTTTATCAGGTTACATCCGACCCTGGCTTTCGTTGCCGGGGTTGCTTTTTTAATAAAATATGCTATAATAATGGCTTATCTCTATATAGTAGCATCAATCTATTCTGGTACAATTATATAATTCATACCAATCCTGATGATCAAGCTCAACTCCTATTCCTTTTACAATATTTCTAATACGATCTTCATTTGTTGTACCAATTAAAGGCAATGCTCCTAATTTCACGAGCCAGGCAATCGCCAGCGACTCAAAATGTATATTGTATTTTTTAGAAAGCTCTTCTAGTTTACCACGCACACGCAAAGGAATACGATCAGAACTTTCGGCAATCTTCCCTTCTGCCAATGGAGCAGTAGCGAGCGGCCGCATGTAACGTTGTTTGCTATAATCAATTTGTCCGTTATCAAGTGCGGTTGTATTCAACAGATTTAATTCAATGTGATTGGTTACAATAGGAATACGCAAATAGGAACTAAGGAGCTGGTGTTGAAAAACGGAGAAGTTCACGATACCGATGTTCTTGGCTTTTCCGGACGACTTAATTTTTTCTAAGGCACGAGCCGTTTCTTCCAGATCGGAGATCGGATCAAGGTTATTCACCAGGAAAACATCCACATAATCAGTTTGCAGTTGCTTCAAAGAACGATCTAAACTCTTGAGTAAATGTACCCCAGAACTATTAAAATGAGGCACTTTTACTTCCGGATATAGATAATGAGGTGAAACAAAACCGGCTTTGGTGAATAGCACCAAATCTTCACGTTTAATTGCTTTGGTTTTGGTGATCTTGCCAAAAAGCTCTTCACATTGATAAGCTCCATATACATCGGCATGATCGAATGTATTTACACCCAACTCCAGACAAAGATTGAGAATAGATTCCATTTTATACTGCGACAGGTCTTCATCACTCCATCGGTAAAAACCATAAATAGCCGGAGAGACCTTCGGGCCTGAATCACTGAGATAAATTTTTTGCATAGAATAATTTTTACTCTAAAAGATTTAGTTAAAGATGTTATTTATCAAGTATTAACTAGGTAATCAAACATCAATTGTAAAAGTACCGCAAACATTTTATTAAAGGAATGTATTCGTCGCTGCATTCGGATTCGAACCGAAGTAAGATGGTTTTGCAGACCTCTCGCCTGTCCACTCGGCCATGCAGCTGATAAATAAAGCGGACATACTAATTTGCATGTCCGCTTTATTTTCAAAGGAGATATTATAAAGAATATCTGAGTGTTATTCCATAGGTGCGGGGATCTCCCAGAACGCCACCGTATTGTCCGGCATTTCCTCCGGCCGGCAACAGTTGTTCATAATAATTTGTATTCAGGATATTGCGGCCCCAAAGGAAAGCAGAGAGTCCTTTAGTGGCGCGAAAACCAAAACGTGCATTTACGATTGAATATCCTTCGATGTTCAGGAACTGAGAAGGTGAAGGACTGGACGAAAATTCTGAACGATAAAATCCTTCAGCGGCAATAAAGAACTTACCCTGGTTGTCGAAAAACTTAACAGGCACTGTGTATTCTCCACCCAATGAACCCGACCATTTTGAGATACCCGGTAACCGTCCGCCGGAA
>JBIIPV010000218.1:0-3301 GCA_044342435.1 Lacibacter sp.
TATCTGCCGGAAAACAACCCACTTTATACTGATCTTTTTGTACGCGAATACCTCGGCTTTGTTGCGGACCTGCATCAGGTCAAAAACAAGAAAGAAGGAGTTGAACAAACAATCCAGAAAGTTGGGCTTACACCGGAAGCAAATAAAAAAATCACACAACTTTCGAAAGGATACAAGCAGCGGGTAGGATTAGCGGCGGCGCTGATACATAACCCTCAGGTATTGATTCTGGATGAGCCTACTTCCGGCCTTGACCCCAATCAGATTCTGGAAATCAGAGAAGTGATCAGACAAGAAGGCAAAAATAAAACCATCATTTTTTCATCGCATATCATGCAGGAAGTAGAAGCCATCTGCGACCGGGTGATTATCATCAACAAAGGAAACCTGGTAAAAGACAGTAAAATCTCTGAATTAAAAAACACGGGCAAAGAACTGGAAACCATTTTCAGAGAACTCACCAAAGATCATGAGAACCTGATTTCCCGATAAGCTTTACTTACGATCGTTCATAGAGCGCTGATTCATTTTGCTTTTGTCACTCCCACCGAATGTCTTTTCTTTGCAGCGAATTTCAAGTAGTCGGCTCGAAGATTCCGAACCGATGAATTGAATACAGCAAACAATTCATTCTTCAAACCAAAAACAAATACAGCATGAGCTTTATTGCAGACATTCATGCCCGGCAAATTTTAGATAGCCGCGGCAACCCAACCGTAGAAGTGGACGTAATTACTGAAGCCGGCGCTTTAGGACGCGCAGCCGTTCCGAGCGGAGCTTCTACCGGAAAACACGAAGCAGTTGAATTACGCGATGGCGACAAATCGCGGTATATGGGCAAAGGTGTTTTACAGGCCGTACAAAATGTAAACGACATCATTGCGAAACAATTGATCGGTATTGAAGTAAGCCGTCAAACTTATATTGACAACCTGTTGATTGAAATCGACGGAACAGAGAACAAGGCAAAGCTCGGAGCGAACGCAACACTTGCAGTGAGTATGGCCGTTGCAAAAGCAGCAGCAGAAGAAAGCGGTCTGCCTCTTTTCCGCTACCTCGGCGGTGTGAATGCAACTGTTCTGCCAATGCCGTTGATGAACATCATGAATGGAGGGGCTCATGCCGACAACAAAATTGATTTTCAGGAGTTCATGGTCATCCCTGTTGGGGCTTCTTCTTTCAGCGAAGGACTTCGCTGGGGTGTAGAAGTGTTTCATCATTTGAAAACAGTTCTGAAAAAGAAAGGATATAGTACAAATGTGGGAGATGAAGGAGGTTTTGCTCCTGAAATTAAAAGCAATGAAGAGGCCATTGAAACTGTACTTGAAGCCATCACTGCAGCCGGTTACAAACCGGGTACGGAAATGGCCATTGCGATGGATGCTGCCGCTTCTGAAATGTATGATGAAGCGACCGGAACTTATAAGTTTTACAAGAGCAACCCATCTAAGGTAATTTCGAGTGATGAGATGGTGGCATATTGGACTGAGTGGGTCAATAAATACCCGATTTTGTCTATCGAAGACGGAATGGCGGAAGATGACTGGAGTGGCTGGAAAAAGCTGACTGAGTCTATCGGAAATAAATGTCAGCTTGTTGGTGATGATCTATTTGTAACCAATGTAAAACGACTGAAAGAAGGCATCGACAAAGGAATTGGCAACAGCATCCTGATCAAAGTAAACCAGATCGGAACAGTAACTGAAACCATCAATGCGGTACAGATGGCACAGCATGCAGGTTTTACTTCGATCATGAGTCATCGTTCAGGTGAAACAGAAGACACCACCATTGCCGACCTGGCAGTGGCACTGAATTGCGGACAAATCAAAACAGGATCTGCCAGCAGAACAGATCGTATGGCCAAGTACAACCAGCTGATCCGTATCGAGGAAAACCTCGGAGCAAATGCAGTTTATCCGAGAGAAAGAATTAAATTTGGAAAGTAATCCCTTATCAGAATGCCCGGGGACAACAACCCGGGCTTTTTTTTAAATTCGATTTTGATGAAATGGCTTGACCATATCCCCGGCTTCCTGAAAAATAAATACCTGATTGCTACTGCAGCATTTTCTGTATGGATGTTGTTTTTTGACCGCAATGATTTGCTGACTCAGTTTGATCGCTACAAAAAACTGAAGGATCTGGAAGGCAGCAGTGCTTACTACACCCGTCAGATTTCTGATGCACAACTTGAATTAGAAAGGCGCAAAACGGATCCGGCTGCCTTTGAAAGGGTCGGTAGAGAGAAATACTACATGAAGCGGCAAAATGAAGATGTTTTCCTCTTTGAAGAATAATTCCCCCTTTATACAATAAGATTTCCACTGCTTCGTTTTATATCCGAATGCTTACTTGAACGAAGTATTTATATAAAAAGAAAGTGTTATGGCTTCAGTTTTTACTCCCGAAGATTTGCTTTTATACCTGTATAAGGAAACAACCCCTGAACAAACAGTGGCCATTGAAAAGGCTTTGTCTGAAGACTGGACGCTTCGCGAAAAACTCGAAGTGCTGAAAGCGGCTGGCAAAAGACTAGAGAAATTTACCCTTGTGCCCAGAACCGAATCCGTGTTAAACATCCTTCATTACGCGGCAAAAACCCAGGCTGCAAATCCCCTGAACTGATTTTTCCTTTCTACCTTGCGTTCTGTTTTCAACTATGATCAGAAAAGAACGCTACCAACAAGTCATTGATTTTTTTTCTCTGAATGCTCCCAATGCGGAAACGGAATTGCTTTATGACAATCCGTTTCAGCTGCTAGTGGCAGTCATTCTTTCCGCCCAATGCACGGATAAAAGGGTTAATCTCACCACCCCTGCTCTATTCAATCGGTTTCCGGATGCCGACTCACTTAGCTATGCAGAATTTGATGAAGTGTTTCCGCTTATTAAAAGCATTTCTTACCCCAACAACAAGGCAAAGCACCTGATTGGAATGGCAAAAAAGCTGATGGCAGAATTCGGAGGCGATGTTCCTTTAACTGTAGATGAACTCGTGACATTGCCCGGCGTAGGTCGAAAAACAGCGAACGTGATTACGTCGGTTATTGATGCACAACCCAACATGGCAGTTGATACGCATGTATTCAGAGTGAGCCATCGGTTAGGACTTGTACCATCCACAGCAAAAACTCCATTGGCTGTAGAGAAAGTGCTCGTAAAACATTTTCCAGAAGAGTTGATTCATAAAGCGCACCACTGGCTGATACTTCACGGACGATATACATGTTTGGCACGAACGCCCTTGTGTTCAGTATGCGGACTGAAAGAAATTTGCAGGTATTACGAAAAACAAAAT
>JBIIPV010000219.1:0-3299 GCA_044342435.1 Lacibacter sp.
GAATAGTGGACTTTTAGAGGCTCGTTCTCTTCCCAAATTTGAACATCAGTGTTTTCACTTCATCCACCTGATTTCCGAAATCGGTCAAACGAAAAAAAATGTCTGCATCATACATATTGTCATTCACATACATCAACCCTCTGATGATTGAAGGATATTGATTTCTATAGGGTGCGGGTTCTTTCAGTTTAATTCCAAGTGTTGTTTCCCATACCGGTCCTGAAGAATTTGTTTTTTGCGTTCTTACCTCAACCTCTTTAATTTCTGCAACGTTTGTCCAGGGTATAAAACCTGTAGAAACACCTCCCGGGTTGTATTCAAAACCCTCCTGATTGATTGTGATAGTTGCGGGTCGACGAATAATCATTTTGAAGGCAAAGAACAGTACCAATGTGCCAATTCCGCCAATGATGAAGAAAATAATGATTGCTGGTCCTGCCAGAGGGATTGGGTCCTCTTTAAGAAAGAAAGCCCAGCCAACAACACTAATTAATAAAAGAGTAGCCAGTAGGACAACCAGATCAGGCAGAATTTTTCGTTTGATTTGGAATGATTCCATACTTTTTAAACTTACAATATAGCAGATTGTGTGATCATGAAGCTAAAAATAACCAAATCGTACTGGATGAACTTCTCATACTTTTTCCCTAAATTTGCCCTCCCAAAAGGTACGGTATCCGCCCGATTCCGCGCGGAAAAGGACTGAAAATCCCTTCAAAGGGAAATTAAATGGTGCGGTAGCTCAGTCGGTAGAGCAAAGGACTGAAAATCCTTGTGTCGCCGGTTCGATCCCGGCCCACACCACGTAAGAAAGCCTGATTATCAATTAACTTGTTGATTTTCAGGCTTATTTTTTTGCAACGAGGTGCATAAAAATGCAAAAAAAGGCAGCTTTGCCGAGCATTTGCCGAGCACTTTTAGGGTCTTTTCAGGCTTCTGTTTCCTCCGTATCATTTTACAGCTTCTTGTATCATTTAGCACTGGTCAAATTTTTGTGATGGATTGACTTTTACAGGTAAATCTATTCATCATGAAATCAAAACAAAAACTCTCGTCGGAAATCGATTTTAGTGCCCAGACAAATGCAAGCAGAACAGTCTAAAACGACGAATGCTCATCTTTTTCTAATTAATTTATGCAAAAAGCCAAAGAACGTGGCATTACGTTAAAAATCTGAGCACATAGCAGGTATCTGACAATTTATTTAATTTCTTTCATTACTTATCTTTTGTTTATTTTAAATCGATCAATATAATTATGAGTAATTATTACGAGCATCTCTTTATAATTATGCCATTTTAAGTACCAACTACTAAATTTATTATTTATAATCCGGATGATTTCCTTATTCGATTTTAAATTAAGACTCGCGTCTCATATTATTCAATAAAACAAGGAATACATTAAAAAACTCAAATCATAGAATATTGACTTGACTATGGTGCAAGAAAGCATTCATAAATTCAGAAGGCACCTGTGATGGCTTAACATCTATTTCAGTTCATTAAACAGGGAAAGTTCTAATTACAAAAAAGAATAAAGATGGTCCACTAAATCATTACATGAACTCTGAAGTACGGGTCTTTTCTTTTTATGACTTACCCAAAATAGAAATTAAAGGGAGTTGGTAAGTTTTCTTTAGGTAGATTTCTTTTCTATGAGTGACCTTATAAATAATAGGAGACATCAAGGATTTAGTCTTGTTTTTAAAAGAGATGATGCGAATTGGCAATTGGAGAGGCTACACCGCAAAAGATATCCAAGAGGATTTATGTTCTTATTAAATAGAATAATTGGAAGAAGTGACACCAGCCAAATTGATGATTGAAAACTTGATTTTTAAAGAAAATATACTTCTTCACATTGCAAATTATTTTAAAAAACAAGCTTAGGTTATTTTCCGATTTCGTAATATCTGAAAATAACTATGATGAATCTCATGTAAATCATGATGAATCTTATGTAAACCTTCTCTGCTTATTTCGGTCAGTTTCTGTATTTTCACACCATTTTAAACATTTAAACACAGAATATGAAAGTGATTCTAAGATTGTCGGTTGTTATGGTGCTTTTTCTCTTTTTAAATTCATGTAAAAAAGAAGATGCAAAAACGAAAACGCAGTTGCTCACTCAGAAAGAGTGGGTCATGAAAAAATTAGAGCAAAAAGAGGGGAGTAATCCATGGGTGGATGAATTCCTGAGTTTTGACGCCTGTTCTAAAGACGACCGTTATGTTTTCAAAGCAAATAGTACCTATGAGTTCAATGAAGGCCCAACCAAGTGCGATCCCGCTGATCCACAGGTGTTTGATACGGGCAACTGGATTTTTACTAACAACGAAACCAAACTTCAGATCGGAACTGATGAATTCACCATTGACACGCTTGACGAAAATAATTTTATTTTGAGTGTGCAAGAAACAGTTGGAGGTGTTGTCTATCAAATTCGTATCACTTTCGGTCGTCCCTGATGTATATACAGGGGTAGTATTACTTTGATGATTAATAGTCATGAATCATTTAAATTCACTTGGTATTAAAAACAGAGCCCTCTCACAAGAGGGCTTTTTATTTTTCAGATGTGCCTCGTACTAAAATAAGTTGACACAAACTTATAATGATGCAAAATCCTATCTATTTTAAACTAGACTTCGGTAAATATTTTTCTTCAAAGTGTAAATAAAGCACGAGTATAGCAAACTCAAAACTCAATATATATAAATGGCAGCGCCTCTTTTGAAGCAATTTGATATAAGAGAATGATCAGCAGTGTAAAGAACAGGGCGATTAAAAAAACAGGCAACCTGCCAAACCAGCTACTCATTTTTGAATACCAGTTTAAAGGGAGATATTGTAATACCAGGGCCCCAGTCATAATAAAAAAAGGCGTTTTATAAATTGAAAACCATTTTGGGAAAAGACTGAAATCAGTACTCGTGAATATACGACTGTAAAAATCAAAAGCAAATTCTACATCAGGACTATTGATTAATACAGAAGTGAGTGCCAGGAAGTTGAATGTCAGAAAGATGCTGATTAAAATATAAATTGATTTTAATTTATCAGCAGCAAATTTTCGAAATCTACCCGTAATCATTTCCAAAACAATTGCACTACCATGCAGTCCACCCCAAATGACATAGGTAAGATTCGGTCCATGCCATAATCCGGAAATAAGAAAGGTGAGAAAAATGGCTATAACAGCACCTGTCATTTTATATTTTCTCAATGCGAATGCTATAGGCTGATGTACATAGTCGCTCAGCCAACTATAAAGTGAAATATGCCATCTGCCTATAG
>JBIIPV010000220.1:0-3283 GCA_044342435.1 Lacibacter sp.
TTTTCTTCATCCGGTTCAAGTGCTATGATCTTCGCATTAGGAAATTTATTTGCATAATAAATAGCGGAAAGACCAACATTTGCCCCAAGATCAATAATATAACAAGGCGATATGTCAAATGGCATTTCGTATTCTTTAGCAAAAAATATTTGAAAAAGAGTTGTTAAATCAGGCCCCCAATTACTTATTGAGAAAGGGTGTCTTATTTTTCGAATCTTAATGTCTGTTAGTTTTCTTTTTTTTATTCTCTGCTTTAAATAAAAGACAAATGCCCTTAATCCAAAATTTCTTATTCGCTCAAGATGAAAAGCAAACGAATTAAACATTTTTTGTATTTTATTAGTGAATTAGTTTTTAATGATTTCTAATATTTCAAACTAATCTTCAAATGTTTTATTTCGATGAATTGAATTAAGTAAATCATTGAGGTTTAATTTAAACTGCCTTTTTATGAAAATGGCCCTTCTAAAATCTCCTAAAAAAAAGCACTTTACAGCATTTCTGGTTTTTATATTCCTGATATTCTGAAGTATAATACTTCGTTCATTTGCTGGCAGCGGAGTTGATTGGTCGCTTAAAATGGAACGATCGAGTTCATATCTTTTTAATTCAATCAAATAATTTTTTCGCTCTTCCACAATCTGTTGTCCTACGTGTTCCCGCCAGTAAACAAGTCCGGGGGGCAAATAAACAACAGGCGCTGCTTGAGCAAGACGAAACCATAATTGAGTGTCGCCAATATAATTTTCTCCACTGAATCCTCCGACCCGCTCAAATACTTCTCTTCGAATGATAGCAGCCGTCGGGCCTACAGACAGGATATGATTTTTGTAGTAGTAGGCCCGATATGCATCCGCAGGGGAAAGCAAATGCGGATAAAGTAAATTTTCATTTTTATTAGATGAAATACCAAGCGCTGCTTCAGGAAAATGTTCCATTCCATAAACCATGACCTCAAGACACCAAGGCATAATCATGTCATCACTATCTACATATTTTATATATGCGCCTCTTGCATAAGACGCCGCTTTGTTACGGTTACGATAATCCCCCAGATTCTGTTCATTGATATACAATTTTATGCGGTTGTCTTTTGCTGCGTAAAACTGAGCAATTGATACCGTATCATCTTTGGAGCCATCATCCACAATAATCAATTCAAAATGCGGATAGGTAGAAGTCAATACACTTTCAATTGCTTCGGCAATAAAATCCTGACGGTTATAAGCCGTCATTAATACACTCACTAAAACAGGGGTTTCTGTCATATTCTATACACAGGGATCATTAACCGATTATGGATCGTACAATTGTGACCATAAAATTTGGAAAATAAGGTTGATCTAACCGGCTGCCGGTTGTTTTGAAAGCTGTTTTCCTTTTTGCTTGTTGAAAAGCCTGCATAAACAAATCTTCAAATAATTTGGTATTTTGTTCGGGGTTAAAATGCACATTAGCATATGAAATAGCCGCAGCAGATAACTGGTTTCTCTTTTCCTCATTTGTAGCAATGGTGGCCAATCGTTCTGCAAAAATTAAAGGATCATTATTTGGGATGCGGTATCCTGTTACATCATTTGTAACAAGTTCCTGCAAACCACCTTTTAAATCATTCACTACTGGAATAGCGCCCGCTTTCATGGCTTCTACTACTGATACCGGCATCCCTTCGGCATGTGAAGGCAATACAAAAGCAGTTGCTTTTAATAATAAACCTGTTAATTCATTTTGAGAAAGGTTGCCATAAAAGCGCACCTGCGTTTGCTTCCATTGCTGCTGTACCTCTGGTTGATCTGAACCAACTCCTGCAATATGCCACTGTGCATGGATATTTTTTTGTTGTAATGCTGCATCTATCAAGGGCAGTAAATGATACCCTTTACCTTCATTACAACGGCCGGCAAATACCAGCTCTAATGTTGCAATGTTTTTTCTTAGGCTGGTTATTTCAGGAACCGGAAAACGGAGATAATGAATATCATTACTGCGTTCCGGTATTCTTTTTTTTAATTCATTGGCAATTGATGCACTCACACAAATAAAACTATCAATCCATGCCTGGTGCCGTTGTGCCAAATGGTAATAATAGTCGTAATCACCATGCAGCAACTGAACCACCGGATAATTTAACCCGAGATTACTGATCATGGCAAGCTCCAGCCAGTCGTGGGCAATGAGTACTGTATCTTTTTTGGGTAAGAGCTTTACCAGTTTCTTAGCGGTATGATAAAAATTCCATTTGTATGAATAATAGAATATATCCTGCTTAATATCTTCCGTAAGCATAGTACTGAAAGAAGAATATTTTTTTTTATCCAGCGTGTAAATTACCTGTTGTCTCCATTCAGGATGCTGACCGTAGTGTAATAGGTTACGAATTACCGTAAGCACACCACCGCCGGAACCGTTATGAAAATGAACAATATTCAACTGTTATTTTTATTTACAACAGATGAATACACCTTTTCAGTTAACAAAATAGATTCTTCTGCATTTCTGTGTTTTATCATTTCACGCCCAGCAAATGCCATCTCAATTCGTTTTTGTGAATGATCAATCAGATATTGTACGGATGCAACTATCGAATCAATTTTAATAGGATTAAATAAGATTCCTGTTTTAAAGTTTTCTATCATCTCTGGTATCCCTCCTCGCTTAGATGCAGCTACAGCACAACCGGCAGCCATCGCTTCAAGAACAACAGTGGGATAGTTTTCCCATAAACTGGGTATCACAACAATCGAACATTTTCCTAGTTGCATTTTCACGTTATTACTTGAAAGGGGACCTGTAAATTCAATCCTGTTTGCAGCAGAACCAAAATGTTCAAGCATCCAGGCTTTCATAGATGGGTAACTTTCTGAAATTGGTTCATCACGTCCTATGATTACTGCGTTATATGAAGGATTTGCCTGAAGGATCTTTTTTAGTGCAGGGGCAAAAGTGAACATGCCCTTGAGTATTGTGAGTTTACCGACAAAACAAATGGTCTTGTTTCGTTCTTCAATTGGAAATTGAAAAAGTTCTTTATCAACTATAAATGGATTAGGCAGCACTTTTATCCTCTCTTTGGGCAACTCCCAGTATGTGGTTGCCCACTTTTTTAGTGCGGCAGATGGAGATAAAATCAAACTGGCTTTCGTACAGATAACATACTCTGGATTTTGATTCTTATTCAGATCGTGCCTCCTCCAATAACCCAGATCCAAACGTCCACGTAACAATGCCCCTGTAACAAAACGTAGCTTATGAATAAGTGGCTTATAAGTGTTCGAAACCTTTG
>JBIIPV010000222.1:0-3276 GCA_044342435.1 Lacibacter sp.
AGTGGTTCCGAAAAGCTCCTTAAACCCTTTCTTAAGATAACATTCGTTGGTGCCAACTTTTCGACTTAATTCTTTGATCGTAATCGGGTCTCCGATTCTTTGCAATAGAATTTCTTTCGCAAGCAGGATTTTTTCACGATCAGTATCATTGGTCAGAAACTTACAGGTAAAACTTTCTTCCACTTTTTCTTCAACCAAACAATCCAATCCGTAAAGTAAAAGCGCCTGCAACTGACTGCCCACAAAAATATGCTCCATCGCACCAGTGTATTCATGACTCAATAACTGATCAATGGTGGTACGCGTACGATTACATAAGGTGACAGCAAAAGAGAAAGAAGATGTGCGTTTGAAAGCCAGTAATTCATCTGTTTTGGTCAGATCTTTTTTATCAGCAACAAATGATTTTAAATATGCAGCAGGATAGGAAAAAACAAGAATATCAAAAGTAGGTACCTGAATACAATTATTAGACTTTTTACACTTTCCGGAACTACATTCAGGCGCATCACAATAGGTGTTGCCGCTGACACAAAATCTCAGCTCAATTTTTCTTTCCCCCTTATTTTTTGGATGATACTGATATGCTAGCACCCCCACATCTTCCAGGTGCATACCCGGCAAGAGGCGGTACCGATAACAAGTAAAGGCAGTGGAGGATGGTCCCGCAATGGTTTTTTCCTGTAAAAGCTGCAACTGCTCCTGCATCAGCGGCTGCCGGTGGGCCAAAGAAACGATATCATTGATTTGTTGCACGAAGCACAAAGGTAGGATTTGTGGAAAAAGCGTGGAAATCAAGATCAAAAATAGAACAAACAGAACAGCAGTATCCGCTTTAAAAACTAATTTAAATGCAGGCTAAAAAGGGGTATAAAATTCCGGTTTAACCCACTGCTTTTCCGTACTTTTGTCCGATTAATTTTTTCAAATCAAACAGGTATTTTCAGCAAATAAATTATGAGCACAGAATTACAGGAAAAAACACCCCAGTCGCCGTCATATGGCGCAGACAGTATTCAGGTTTTGGAAGGACTTGAGGCGGTCAGAAAAAGACCTGCCATGTATATTGGCGATATAGGAGAGAAAGGACTTCATCACCTCGTTTATGAGGTGGTAGATAACTCAATTGATGAAGCACTTGCCGGTTATTGTAAAAACATAACTGTCAATATTCACGAAGACAACAGCATCAGTGTTCAGGATGATGGACGTGGTATTCCTACGGCCATGCATACCAAGGAAAAAAGAAGTGCGCTGGAGGTGGTGATGACGGTATTGCATGCCGGAGGAAAGTTCGACAAAGGTTCATACAAAGTTTCAGGCGGCTTGCATGGTGTGGGGGTTAGTTGCGTGAATGCTTTGTCAACAAAACTTCTTGTAACCGTACAACGCGAAGGAAAAAAATTCGAACAGGAATATAGCATCGGTATTCCGCAGTATTCTGTACGTGAAATTGGCACCAGCGAAATCACAGGCACCCGTGTTCATTTCTGGCCTGATAGCAGCATCTTCACCTCTACAGTTTATAAAAAAGAAATCCTGGAAAGTCGCCTTCGTGAACTCGCTTTTCTTAATAAAGGAATTCGTATCACGTTGAATGATTTGCGTGAAACAGATGAGCAGGGAAACACATACTCAAAAACTTTTTTCAGCGAAGGGGGAATCATTGAATTTGTAGAATTAATTGATCGCAACGGAAAGAGGGCTCCGTTACTTCCGCAGGTAGTGTATATGGAAGGGAAAGATGAAGTATCGAATGTAGCGGTTGAAGTGGCGTTGATTTACAACGACTCCTACCACGAGCATATTTTTTCATACGTGAATAATATCAATACGATTGAAGGAGGAACGCATGTAACAGGATTCAGAAGAGCAATCACACGTATATTCACAGCCTACGGCAAAAGAGAAGGCCTTTTTGAAAAAGCAAAAGTAGATGTTGAAGGGGATGATTTTCGTGAAGGGCTTAGTGCAATTGTTTCTGTTAAAGTTCCGGAGCCTCAGTTTGAAGGGCAAACGAAAACGAAGCTTGGAAATAGCGATGTTAGCGGCATCGTGGAAAGCACGGTAGGTAAAACACTGGAAGCTTATCTCGAAGAAAATCCGCGTGAAGCAAAAAACATTGTTCAAAAAATTATTTTAGCTGCACAGGCAAGAGCCGCCGCTAGAAAAGCCAGAGAACTTGTTCAAAGAAAATCAGTATTAAGCGGAGGCGGACTACCCGGCAAACTTGCTGACTGTTCTGACAGAGATCCGGAAAGATGTGAGCTTTATCTTGTTGAGGGAGACTCAGCAGGTGGAACAGCGAAACAAGGGCGCGACAGAAGTTTTCAGGCGATTCTTCCACTTCGCGGAAAAATCTTGAACGTAGAAAAAGCAATGGAGCATAAGATCTACGACAATGAAGAGATCAGAAATATGTTCACCGGACTGGGTGTAAAAATAGGAACACCTGAAGATCCAAAAGCACTTGATCTTAGTAAGCTTCGTTATCATAAAATCATCATCATGACGGATGCCGATGTGGATGGAAGCCACATCGCTACTTTGATTCTGACCTTCTTCTTCAGATACATGAAAGAACTTGTTGAGCAAGGTTACTTATATATTGCACAACCCCCTTTATATCTTGTCAAAAAAGGAAAAGAACAAGCTTATGCATGGAATGAAGACCAGCGACAATCTTATATCAAACAATTTGGAGCGGGCAAAGATGAAAGTGTAAATGTGCAACGTTACAAAGGTTTGGGAGAGATGAATGCCGATCAACTTTGGGATACAACAATGAATCCTGCAACACGATCATTAAAACTTGTAACGATTGAAAGCGCAGCGGAAGCTGATAGTGTATTCAGTATGCTGATGGGCGATGAAGTTGCTCCACGTCGTGAATTCATCGAAAGTCATGCCAAGTATGCGAAGATTGATGTGTAGATAAAAAACAAATTATTTATCAAAAGCGGCTTTGCCGCTTTTTTTATTTATTGCATCAAACTCATTGAAAATATGTGGAAAAGGGATGCTGACTTATCCGATTGAAACAATTACCTTTACGGCATTATTTTGTTTTTATTGTGAACCATAAAAATTTATCAAATGCAATTAACTGCCTACAACGTTAAGACAAAAGAAAAAAATGTACCCATCCAGGATGCTGTAATCACACGTACTGCCAAAGGAGGATACATAGCTCAAGGTAACGACGGGAAAGGAAATAAATTGACTGCTCTCTTGGGAGAAGCGAAAGCATTAGAAGCAATCAAAGCCGGCACTGCA
>JBIIPV010000221.1:0-3276 GCA_044342435.1 Lacibacter sp.
CTAGACTAAGATCGATCACATCGATTCCCTGAGCCCTTAATTCACGGCCGAGTTTCGCCATTTTCAGCGTTTCCGGTTCGGCAAACCGGTCGAGTAAAGAAGATAGTTGGATGTTCATGCGCGCAAAAATATCAGAACTGAAACAACCAATTGTTAGTCACGGTCATTAAATTCAATTTAATCGTATTGAATCTTGAAACGAGAGAGATCCGGCAAATGCTTTTTCTTTCTGCCTAGTTCATATTCATAAACAACCTGACCCAGCCTTTCCAGAAAAGGCAGGCCGATGGTTTCATAATCATATTTGTCATCATTGAGTATCTCATCTTCATTACAATAGATCGTTGCGCTGAGAAAAAATTCCACCTGATTCTTTAGATCAACCACATAAGCCACATCTGTTAAAAAGCCATAAGACCATCCAACTTTATTAAAAATTCGTATATGACCGGGTATCTCTGCGTCCTTCTTTGTACCGAAGAGAAAAAACTTGACATAACTATCATAGAATTCTTTTTGATCATAAGCAGGAAATCCGGACTCGCGAGGAAATTGACTCATGTACTGATAAAGCAATTGATAATCATTTTCTCCCAGCAAAGGGATTTGATCTTTTGGAAAAACTTCAGGAAACATCACCATTTGTAACATCCGGTGTAAGTCTTCTAAAGGAAAGCGATTTTTTTTGCTGAAGTCCATTTGCTCCGCAACCAACTTTTCTTCTTTCATATATCCCTTGCCTACAAAATCTGATCTTTCGGGATACACACGCGCCGTTCTTTTTTCAGGCTGCTCATAAACTAATTGGCCTTTCTCATCTAAAAATTTCACAGGATTGGTTCTTCGGTTTTGTTCTTCTGAAAGCGGAATTGACAACCTGTGTATGATTTCAGCTCCGGGTAAACCCATCCGCCTGAGTTCAGCATGAATATAGTCCTGCCCTAAAAATTCATACAGGCGATTACTCGCGTCGTTGTCACTAACCAGGAAGATTTTTTTGATGTAATGGCTGATGGAAGGGAGCCCGTTTGCCGATGAGTTGTCACCAACGACTAGTTCCTGTCCTGCATAGGAACTATCGGTCAACATGGAAGCAGTAACCGGGATGCCCAGTTCCCTGCATCGCTGCAGAGCCAGGATGGCCAGTGGCATTTTTACTGATGAAGCTGGATAAAAATATCGGTTGGCATCCAGGTGATAGCTGAAATCCATGAACCGAGGGCGATTTTTACTATCCCGGTTGATCTGTGTGTAGATAATCTGGATTTTGTAGCGCTCTCCATTGGCTGTAAAACGGGATAAAAAAGCGGTGTCTTCCAAAAGCATCCGCTTTAGCAAATGCGTATCCTTCAATTGATGTTGTTGAGATTTCGCCATTTTAACTACCAAAAGCATTGTAATGAAAATCAACCATTTCAGTCTTTCATTCCGCATTGAACAAAATTAAGAGATTTGGCTGCACAGCATCTGATCCCCTCCCTACCGGCCTTTGTTCCTTTTCAGGGGAAACCCCCTATCTTTGCCGTCCTCAAAAAGCCCTTAAAAAAAAGGAAAATTATGGCACTAAAAGGACTGGTTCGCATATTCGCAATTTTGCTGATTTTGATATCTGTTTATCAACTCAGTTTTACATGGATTGTAAACAACTTCGAAAGCACTCAAAAAGAGAAAGCAGAAAAGCTTGCAAAAAAGTATTTTCCCCAGGCTAGTAAGCAGTCGAAAGACTCTGCTGCAAAAGTATTTTACAACAGAGCAATTGACAGCCTGAAAGAGAAGGTACTTGTAGATATTCCCATTCTGTACCCGGAATTAACTTATCAAAAAGCAACTGAACAGGAGCTCAACCTGGGACTAGATCTGCAAGGTGGAATGAGCGTAACGCTTGAAGTGGGCCTGGATGGCCTGGTTCGTGCAATGAGCAACAACCCCAAAGATTCTTCGCTGAACAAGGCGCTTGATCTGGCCATTCAAAAAAAGGCAAACAGCGATGCTGATTTCATCACCCTTTTCAAGGAATCATTTTCTCAGGTACTTCCCGGCACAAAGCTTGCCGGATATTTTGCTTCTGCGCAAAGTGGCAGCAAAATAAAAGCTACTTCTTCCGATCAGGAAGTACTTGATTATATCAGAACTGAAGCAAATGATGCTGTAGAAAGAACCTTTAAGCGTCTGGAAGCCCGTATTGACCAGTTTGGTGTTGCACAACCCAGCATCAACCTCGACAAAACAAAAGGAATCATCACTGTAGAGCTTGCTGGAATTGACAACCCTGAAAGAGTTCGAAAATACCTGCAGGCAACTGCAAATCTCGAGTTTTGGGAAACATATCAGCTTGATCAAAATTTCTTCAATCAATATGTTCTGCCAATCGATGCCAAAGTACAGAACTATTTAAACGGAACTACAGATTCTGCGAAACTGAACGGCGATACGTCTGCTGCGTCACTGGCTAATAAAGCAAATCAGAAACCATTGACAGGCCTTCTGCAGGAACCTGCTGCCAACACATCTCGCAGCATGGCTACACTTGGTTTTGTACCAGTAAAAGATACAGCTACATTCACAAAATACACACAGCTTGATTTTGTTAGAGCCGGATTGCCCGGAGATCTTCGATTCCTTTACGGAGCCAAGCCGGTCAAAAATAAAAAAGGGGAAAGCCTGATGGAGGTTTTTGCCATTCGTACTGTTTTAGGAAGTGATCTTCCTAAAATCGGTGGCGATGTTATAGTAGATGCAAAGCAGGACTTCAACAACGGGAATGATGTAGTGGTGACGATGGAGATGAATAAAAAAGGTGCATCATCCTGGGAGAAAATGACTTCTGACAACATAGGAAAAGCCATTGCCATTGTTCTCGACAATGCCGTTTATTCAGCCCCTTCAGTCAATACTGCCATTTCAGGCGGTCGCTCTGAAATCAGTGGAAACTTTACCATTGAAGAAGCGCAGGATCTGGCGGCGATATTGAAAACAGGTAAACTTCCTGCTCCGGCAAGAATTGTGCAAAGTCAGGAAGTAGGTCCCACACTGGGAGAAGAAACAGTCAAAGGCGGTCTGATGTCTTTCGCCATATCCTTTGCTGTGATTTTTCTTTTGATGCTTGTTTACTATAATAGCAGTGGTTGGGTTGCAAACATCGCTTTAATTCTCAATTTATTGTTTACTGTTGGTGTACTAAGCTCACTGGGAGCAACCCTAACAGCTGCCGGTATTGCAGGTTTGGTATTAACCATTGGTATGGCAGTGGATACAAATGTGATCATTTTCGAAAGG
>JBIIPV010000223.1:0-3237 GCA_044342435.1 Lacibacter sp.
CTTAAGTGGTTCAATAGGAGGATGTCTGGAAATAATCCGACAGCTGAAATGAGTTTCATTGAACACCTGGAAGTGCTGCGGGGCCATATTATCCGATCTTTATTAGCCATTCTGGTTGGCTCCGTATTTGTATTTTGGAAAATTGATTATGTCGTTGATAAAATATTGATGGGCCCCGCCCATAAAGAATTCATCAC
The DNA here is from genome assembly GCA_044342435.1 of Lacibacter sp. Classification (GTDB taxonomy): domain Bacteria; phylum Bacteroidota; class Bacteroidia; order Chitinophagales; family Chitinophagaceae; genus Lacibacter. Next base: position 198 of record JBIIPV010000223.1, read on the forward strand.
TTATAAATGGTTGTGCACAATCAGTGATAAAATCAACATCCCGGAACTCTGTCTCAAAGATGTAAAGATGGTTTTTCTGAGTAATGCCATGACAGAACAGTTTTTAATGACGTTCAGTCTGGCTTTTACCGGCGGCTTTGTGCTGGCTTTCCCTTACATCTTTTGGGAGTTATGGAAATTTGTGAGTCCTGCTTTAAGTAAAAAAGAAAAAAAGTATACAACAGGAGCCATTATCTGGGTGTCTTTATTATTCTTCATTGGCATAGCTTTTGGATATATTGTACTCACCCCGTTCATGGTGAATTTTTATAGCACGTATTCTCTAAGTCCCTTAATAGAATTCAAACCGGCTATCAGCGATTATTTTGGAAACTTGATGTATCTCACAGTTGGCATAGGAATTTTGTTCCAGTTGCCGATAGTGATTTTGATGTTGACTAAAATCGGAATAATATCTTCCTCTTCTTTGAGAAATGTACGCAGATATGCGTTTGTTGTTATATTAATTCTTGCTGCTGCTATCACCCCTTCTTCCGATCCATTTAGCTTGGCACTTGTGACAATGCCGCTTTATTTGCTATATGAATTTAGCATCATTTTGAGCGCCCGTTCTGATAAAAAAAACAAAGAAAATAAAATTCAGCAATGGGATTAATGTGATGATTTTATCAATTTAAAAGTATAATCATAATTATGTCTTTTGATTTTTCCAGACCTATCGCTATCGGTGGCGACCACGCCGGCTTCAATTTCAAAGAAACGCTGAAAGAACTGCTTCAGCAGAAAGGATATACGGCCAAAGACTTTGGCCCTTTTTCTGAAGACAGTGTTGATTATCCCGACTTTGCTCACCCTGTAGCAGATGCGGTTGAAAAAGGGGAGGCAGCTTTTGGCATCCTTCTTTGCGGAAGCGCCAATGGTGTAGCCATCACCGCAAACAAACATCAGGGCATCCGTGCAGCGATATGCTGGACACCGGAAATTGCCAAACTTGCCCGTCAACACAACAACGCAAACGTACTTTGTATTCCTGCCAGGTTTGTTTCCGAAGATGTAGCAAAGGAAATTACAACAGAATTCATCAATACCGAATTTGAAGGAGGCCGACACGCTAACCGGGTAAATAAAATTGCTTTCTGCAATTAATCATATCATGAAGTTGCACTGAAAGGCTATCCATTTTTACTTCATGAAAATTGGTCCGAGAATTTCGTCAACAAAATATTTTAAAAATAAAACGCTGTCTTCAATGAATCACTTCATGTACAAAAGACTGAGCATTTCATTTGTCCTTTTGCTTATTGTAGTCTATCCTTTCGCACAGGCAATCAATGATCCTGCTATCATATACGCAAGTTCAATTACATCTGAAAAGATGAAAACACACTTAACTGTTATTGCGGCAGATGAAATGGAAGGCCGCGAAACAGGTCAGGCCGGACAAAGAAAGGCGGCCTCATATATCGAAAATCAATTTAAAAGCATTGGCCTTCTTCCTGCTCCTTCTCTTACTGGGTATCAACAATATTATCCTTATGTATATGATTCGGTGATCACATCGGAATTAAAGATCGCAGGAAAAAAAATGAACTTCAATTCAGATTATTTTATACCTATTCAATATTGCAACTCCGGAAGTTCCAACAGCCGGGCAATTGTTTTTGCCGGGTATGGCATAGATGATCCGCTGTATTCTGATTATGATTCTATTGATGTAAAAGAAAAAACTGTTTTAATTATTCCGGGGGAGCCGGCAAAAAAAGGCAAATCATTGATTACCGGAACCAGAGAATCTTCTGAATGGGCGACCAATCTTAATAAGAAGAAAAAAGCCGCATTTGACAGAGGTGCCGCGGCTGTTTTGATTTGCGATCATCGTGATGAAATTCTTTACAGTCTCGAAACTTCCCGAAAGACCCGACTCTATTTCATGACAAAGGAAATGATCGATAGTGTTTCTATAGCAACCGCGTTTATTTCTCCTGGGGTTTTTAAAACAATCACAGGAGATCAGGCCGATAAAATTTTTGCTGCCTCTATTGCACTAAAACCCCTGAATAGTTTTCGCATCGAGAAGAAAATGAATGTAGCGTACACTTTTAAAAAGAAAACGATCAATCTGAATCCTTCCAATATAATTGGCATTGTAGAGGGGTCGGATAAAAAAGATGAATACGTGTTTATTACCGCGCATTATGATCATGTCGGAATCATTGGAGGTAAAATTTATAATGGAGCGGATGATGACGGCAGCGGAACCTCCGCCGTACTTGCGATGGCAGAGGCTTTTGCAAAAGCAAAGAGAGAAGGAAACGGACCAAGAAGAACCATTGTGTTTATGACCGTGAGCGGGGAAGAAAAAGGGTTGTGGGGAAGTAAATATTATTCCGATCATCCAGTCTTTCCTCTTGAAAAAACATCCGTTGACCTCAACATAGATATGATCGGACGAATTGATACCGAAAGAACATCATCAGACACACTTAACTATGTACATGTTGTTGGTCACGACAAAATCAGCTCCGAACTTGTGCTTATCAATGAATCTGTAAACAAGACATATACAGGGTTAATTCTCGACTATAAATTTGATGATCCCTATGATCCGCAGCAAATTTTTTATAGGAGCGATCATTATAATTTTGCGAAAAAAGGGGTTCCGGTGCTGTTCTTCTTTGATGGCATGCTGGAGGGCGACTATCATAAACATACAGACGATATTGAAAAAATAACCTGGTCGTTGTATGAAAAGCGAACAAGATTAATTTTTCACACCGCCTGGGAAATGGCAAATCGGAACGACATGATGAAAAGAGACCTACCTCTTCCTCTCATGCTTCGCTGAGTCGGCCGTTTAAATTCTGAAATCGTTCATCACCATCCCAGAATCCAGGCAAAGATCAGCGGCGCCACAATGGTTGCATCGCTCTCTACAATATATTTTGGCGTATTGATATCCAGTTTTCCCCAGGTGATTTTTTCGTTGGGAACTGCGCCGGAATAAGACCCGTAGGATGTGGTGCTGTCGCTGATCTGACAG
>JBIIPV010000224.1:0-3223 GCA_044342435.1 Lacibacter sp.
ATCAAGGCAGAGCGACTTTCTGTTACAGTGTCTATTGAAAGTGCTTTTTCATAAAAAGTAAATGCGCTTGCCTGTTGTCCTTCAGTGAGAGCCAGAATATCTGCATACAACTCATAATCCTGTGGAAGAATATCTGTTGGTTTTATCCGCTTAAAAAACTCATCAGCAGATTTCAGTGCATTGGAGAGATCTCCCAAATCCTTGTAACAACTGGCTTTGAGCCTGTAGATTCTTGGCTTCACATTATCAGGACCAATCTGCTGAATCAATGCATCCGCATCTTTGATTGCTTCCGCATATTGTTTTGATGCCCCTTTAAGATTAATCATATAATAAGCATTCTGAGGATCCTGGTCAGTATTGCTTATATATTGCTTCAGATAATTTTCAGCCTTATTGACGTCGCGCTTAAACCAATATTCATATAGTGAAAAGTAGGCCGGAGCAAAAACCGGATCTTTTTCCAAGGCTTTTTCGAACAAGGGAAGAAAGGTCTGCTTCGCGTTAACAGTGAGATAAATAGATGCCTGATGATATAATGCCAAAGCATTGTTAGGATCTATAAGCAATGCATCATCATACGCATTGACTGCCAGTCCACCTTCACGCAACTTGACATAAGCATCCCCCATTAAAATAAATAAGGATGCGTCTTTTACTCCTTTTATAGTAGTGGCAGTTTTTAATTGGTTCACTGCATAATTGCCATCACCGGCAGGAGAATTGATATGTGCCCGAGCAATTGCTGCCAACACATCCGGATTTTTTGACTTGGTCATTGTTATGGCCGACTCAAAACGGTTTTTTGCCTCAGCTGTTTTATTTTCCAGTAAATCGGCCTGTCCGCAACCAGCCACCAGCAATGGATGATTATTGTCCTTCACGGCGGTACGGTAAAGATTCTTTGCAACGTCAATATTTCCAAGCGCAATCTCAGCTTGTCCCAGCCAGTAAGTCGCCTCCGGATCTGCCGGTTTTTGGCTCAATACATTTGAGAATTCATTTTTTGCACTTTGATAACGCTCGTAATACATGTATTTTTTCCCTTGCTCAATTGTTTGAGCATTTACTGAACAAGTAATCAGAACCAGCGCTGCACTAAAAATAATCTTCATTCTGTTTAGATTTCAATGTTATTACCAATTAAAAAATCAAAGTTAATTTAAAAAGACACCGGATTTTTTTGTTTTCTAAGCCAAACTTTTATTACAGTCGTAAGCTATATCAAAAAACAAATCAACATTGTTAAGAAATCAACAATATGTCAGGGTGCGTCCGGGTTGATAATTGTTTCACGCACAATAAATGGACGGCGTGCCGGCACCAGGTACATTCTTCTGAACAACAATTGCCCCTGATCGCCCTTCATGAAATTGACAAATTCAGAAAACCTGCCAGGCCCCTTTTCTTTCACAACTGCAAAGATGGCCCGGGTAAAAGGATAACGACGGTAAAAAATTTCTTCCTGAACCGGATAACTATAACTGCTGTCTTTACATGCCCTGCACGGCAACCACACCATCCTCACTTTCTTTCTATATTCAATTTGTTCCGGATCTTCCGGGTTTCCGATCCATCCGACTCCGATAAACCCCATCGCATCCGGATGAGCAGATATATACTCAATCACCCCCTTGCTGTTTGAAGCCGCACGAATGTGTGACAAATCTATTGCCCGGCCCGACAAGATCGAATCGAGCGCAAACCGGACAGTACCAGTAGCTTTCAATCCATCGAATACAGGCTGATAAGTTCCTGTGATGTTTCCTGTGAGGATCTCTTTTATCTGCGCTACAGAAAACACAGAGTCTTGAGACTCTCGGCTCAATATGATAGCAATGGCATCGTATGCGAGAAGATGACTTTGAGGATAGAGCCCGATGCTATCATAGAACATAGCTGATTCTGGCACAGTCAAACTTTTGCTGGCAATCACCATCCCTACTTCCTTCCGATACAAATCATTCCAACAGGCCGCTTCCGGCTTGTATTCAACAACCAGTTTTTTTCCTGGATGCAAAGCCAAAAAAACCTTCACCTGCTCTTCTATCGCCGGGCGAAATGCTTCATCAACGCTGAGTATAATAGCAGATGTATCTGTTTCCAGATTTACTTGTGCTCCATCCCGGCTTTTACAGCTGCCAAAGGCTAAGACAAGAAATAATAATATATATCTGTTCATTTTTTAAAAGTGTTTCAGTTTGCTGTTAGCAGTTAATGGTATTAGCGATACACGACAACCGACAACTGCTAACTGACAACCGATAACCGTTTTACTCCTCTTCAGGATAAAATGAAACATAGCCCCGATAGCATCTGAACAATCCGTACAATGCCGCAATAATACCAAACACAACAGCGAATTCTTGAGGAGGAAACTGCAATTTCATACCGAAATGTTCTGCAAATATCAGGAAGATGCCTACCAAAAAATAGATAGCGCCCATGATCCAATCGAACAATGCACGGACACTCATTTTTTTATTTTTTCCTTTAGGAGAAGTCTGGTTCATTTATACAGCAAATTAACCGATTTTTTGGCGTTTTAAATAGTTGCGAGATAAGTGTTACGGTAGAATGCGGTATGCCATATCGCGTAATCCGTAATTTTCTCTTGGCGCTGAGAAAGGAGAAAAAGAGGTAATCGCAGAGTTGGACTCCGCAAATCCTTTGCGTTCTTCATTCTCTGCGCTAAAGAAATTCAAAGACCGGAAATCTGAAAAACACCAAAAACCAATAACAATAAACCAAGAACTTCTTCCCTCACTTTCACCAACAGAGTCATTTATCTTTGCCGCATGCGTATTTTAATGATTTGTCTGGGTAACATATGCCGCAGTCCGCTTGCTGAAGGTATTTTACGTCATAAAATAAGTCAACGTGGACTAAACTGGCATACAGACAGCGCCGGCACGGCAGACTGGCATGAAGGCGTTCCTCCCCATGAGCTCAGCTGCAAAGTGGCGAGTCAAAACGGATTTGACATCAGTGATCAGCGATCAAGGCCTTTGGCATTTGAAGATTTTGATCGTTTTGATTATTTATTTGTGATGGACCGCAGTAATTACAGCAATGTAAAGCAACTGGCGGGAGCACGCTTTGATCCGAATCATATCAAAATGATACTGAATGAAGTTTATCCCGGAGAAGACCGCGAAGTACCAGATCCCTGGTCGTATAATATTGACGCATATCATTCAGTATATGAAATGTTAGATCAGGC
>JBIIPV010000225.1:0-3212 GCA_044342435.1 Lacibacter sp.
GAACAACCACATCATCTTCTTTCAATGACAACTTCCACAATGCAGCGATTGCATGTGCAGTTTCCAGTGCAGGGATGATGCCTTCCAGTCTGCTTAATTTTAAAGCTGAATTCAACGCTTCTTCATCTGTAGCAGAAAGAAAAGTTCCGCGTCCGCTTTGATACAAATGCGCATGCAAAGGTCCGATACCCGGATAATCCAAACCTGCTGAGATACTATGCGGCTCCACTACTTGTCCGTCTGATGTTTGCATCAGTAAACTTTTGCTTCCATGTAAGATACCCGGCGTTCCCAGTTGTGTTGTTGCTGCCGATTCGCCACTGTCCACTCCTTTACCAGCAGCTTCCACAGCAATTAATTTCACTTCCGATTCATCCATGAAATGATAGAATGCACCCGCAGCATTGCTTCCTCCACCAACACAGGCAACAACATGTGTAGGATTTTGTTGTCCTGTTTTCTCTTTTAGTTGCAAGCGTATTTCTTCGCTGATCACACTTTGAAAACGTGCCACCATATCGGGATAAGGATGCGGGCCAACAACAGAACCAATGATGTAGTGGGTATCATCTGGATGATTGATCCAGTCTCTGATGGCTTCATTGGTGGCGTCTTTCAGTGTTTTACTTCCGCTTGTAGCCGGAACAACTTTGGCACCAAGCATACGCATGCGCGCAACATTGGGAGCCTGACGTTCCATGTCTTTCTCTCCCATATAAACAATGCACTCCAATCCTTTTAAAGCACATACAGTGGCTGTAGCAACGCCATGTTGTCCGGCACCCGTTTCAGCAATGATGCGTCGTTTACCTAAACGATTTGCCAATAGAATCTGTCCGATGGTATTATTGATTTTATGCGCACCGGTATGACAGAGATCTTCTCTTTTCAACCAAATAGATGTACCAAGTTCACGACTAAGCCTCTCTGCCTGGAATAAAGGAGTTGGCCGGCCAACATAATCACGGAGCAAAGCGTGAAATTCATCTCTAAAAATTGGATCATCCGTGATCTGCAGATATTGCCGTTGCAATTCTTCAATGTTTCTATGAAGCATTTCAGGAATATACGCTCCTCCAAACTGACCGTAATAACCATGCCGATCAGGCTCTTTAAATGTCATTTTCTCTGTTGAATTCATAAATAATTTTTATAAATTTTCATTATATAAATTTCTAAGTTTTATGTAGATCAAGTTTTAACTTTTAAGTTTTAACTTTTAAGTTTTAACTTTTCAACAAACGACCTTACCAAATCCATTTCCTTCACACCGGGTTTTATTTCGAAGCAGCTGTTCACATCTACTGCAAACAAATTCTTCGATACATCATCTTTCAAAAACTCTTGTATAAGCTGCACATCACCGGGCTCAATACCACCGCTTAGGAAGAAAGGTTTTTTGATATTCAACCCTTTCAAAACAGTCCAGTCGAACTTCTTGCCTGTGCCCCCATATCCAACACCAAGTGTATCGAAGAGGAACATGTCAGATACTTCTTGGAAAGCTTTTATTTTCCATTCGATGGGATCATCCGGAGAAAGGCGAAATGCTTTGATGACAGAAATATAACTACTCACCTGCTCACAAAAGCGAGGCGTTTCATCTCCGTGTAGCTGCACCATATCCAATCCAAATGCATCCACCTGTTTAAGTATCTCTTCATATTCAGCATTCACAAAAACACCCACTTTATACACTTTCAATTTCGCCTTCCTTACCTCTTCGCCCTTTAAATGATTCAACACATAACGTGGAGATTTGGGATAAAAGATCATCCCGGCAAATTCCACTCCTATCTCCGCAAGTTCTTCCATCTGATCAATGCGTGTCATACCACATACCTTCACACGTAATGATTGCTTCGACATTGTTTTCTCATCCGTCACCGAATTATTTACATTCATACTAATTTGGTTTTATGGACAAGCAATCGAAATATATTTTATGTTGTTGATAGTTCATTTACCTGTTTTACCAACTCAGCAAGTTTCATTCCCGGATTTTCATTACGCATAAAATATTCTCCAATCAAAAATCCCTTGAAACCTGCATCTCTGAAAGCACGCATCATCTCAGGAGAATCAATACCACTTTCAGCCACCTTCAATTTTTCATTAGGAATCCTTTCAGCCATTTGTAAACTTCTTTGTACATCTACCTCAAATGATTTGAGGTTTCTGTTGTTGATTCCTACCAGATCCACTTCCTCACAAATATGCCCAAGCTCTTCCTCATCGTGTAATTCAAGAAGGATTTCAAGGCCTATCTTCTTTGCGTATACAGACAGGTCTTTTACTTCGTTTACCGATAAACATGCAGCGATCAACAAGATCACATCTGCCCCAATAGCTTTTGCTTCATCAATCTGATAAGTATCAATGATAAAGTCTTTCCGTAAAATTGGAATCTCCAGATGTCTTGCCTTTAGGAGATCATCTGAAGTACCTCCGAAATATTTTTCATCTGTCAGAATGCTTAATGCAGATGCATGGTTTTGTTTATAAGAATCTGTCACGTGCTTCACATCTGCCTCCGGGAATATCCATCCTTTACTTGGCGAACGTCTTTTAAATTCTGCAATGATGCCCGTACTGTTTTCTTTTAATAAAGATCTTTTCAGCGAAAAAGGAATGCGGTTGTAATGGGGCAATGACTGAAGATCGGACACGGATCTTTTACTGCGCCGTTCATGTACTTCTATTCGTTTATCTGCAATAATTTGTTCAAGAATATTGATCATGTTTTATTCATTATTAATTCATCGTAATCAGTTTTTTAAATACTGAAGCAGCCTTTCCACTCAGTAAACTTTCATGCGCAGACTGCCAAGCATATTCGTAAGAAACGTACTTGCCGGTACAATAAAGTCCCATTGCTGCATTGGCTATCACTACAGAGGATTGAGCTTCAGTTCCATTGCCTTCAATGATTTTTTTGAACAAATGTGCCGCTTCCTCAGCTGTATCACCACCATATAATGCTGTTTGATTCACCCTTGTTTTGCCAATAGAATCAGGCGACAAAATACGTTCACCTTCATTGCTTAGAATACGTGTATCATCCGTCAGGGATATTTCATCATAACCATCTATGCTGTGAATGACCGTAAAACGCTTAGATTCCTGCTGTAACAGATAATTATAAATCCTTCCCATTTCTGAATTATACACACCGATAAGTTGTGAACCGGGCTTAGCAGGATTTACAATAG
>JBIIPV010000226.1:0-3205 GCA_044342435.1 Lacibacter sp.
GAACCTCGAGGTGAAAATATCGGGTTACAGACCGGACACCAAGTATGATCTTGTAGTTACCACCGGGAATGCACTGGAATTGAATTTTGAGCTGGAAACTCAGGTGAAGGAGTTGGATAACATCATCATCAAACCCGGATTTCTGAAACCAACAGGAGTTGTCAATTCTGTTCAAACACTGGGAACTACTGAAATAGCGAAGTATCCGGGTGCGAATTTTGACATTGCGAAAGTGGTGCAGTCGTTACCGGGTGTTTCAGGTTCAGTTGGATTCAGGAATGATATCATTATCAGGGGAGGCGCACCCAATGAAAACAGTTATTTTCTGGATGGAATCGAAATACCTTCCATCAATCACTTCGCCACACAAGGTGCAGCAGGTGGACCTGTTGGATTACTGAATGTTTCATTCATAGAGGGAGTGACGCTTCATACATCCGCATTTCCCGCGAAATATGACAATCCGCTCTCCGGTGTTTTGCAATTCAAACAAAAGACCGGGAATCGCGAATCTTTTCAGGGTAATTTCAGGTTGAGTGCTTCGGAAGCTGCTTTGACTGCGGAAGGTCCACTGGGTAAGAAGAATGGCAAAACAACATACATCGCATCAGTTCGACGATCTTATTTGCAATTCATTTTTGCACTGATCGAATTACCATTTCTACCTGACTACTGGGATTATCAATATAAAGTAACACATCAGCTCGATGCCAAAAATGAAATCAATTTAATCGGCATTGGAGCCATAGATAACTTCAGATTCAAGCGTCCGGAAAATCCTACTCTGGAACAACTTGCTATCCTGGAACAAATTCCCCTGAACCAGCAACGCACCAATACAGTAGGGGTATCGTGGCGACATACAATGAAGAAAGGTTACTGGCAGTTGGCTCTGAGTAATAATAAACTCGTAAATACGGCTGATCAGTATGAAGACAATGAAAAACCGCTGGATGCAGAGCGTATATTACGGTACCGGTCAACCGAAGAAGAAACCCGTCTCCGTTATGAATGGAATCAGAACTGGAATAAATGGCAGTTCAGTGCAGGCACAGTAGGGATTCTGGCTCGTTATGAGAACTCTACTTTTCAACGCAGGCTAGGTTATGTTGCAGATTTTTCATCTTCCATTCAGTTTTTACGTTATGGATTTTTTGCCAACACAACCAGGAAGTTTTTCGATAATCGGTTGATGTTGAACGCAGGTATTCGTGCAGATGGTAACACTTTTACCGATAATGGGAACAATCTTGCAAGAACTATCTCTCCACGTTTGTCTGCGAGCTGGCGTTTCAACGGGCTGTTGACATTAAATGCCTCAGCCGGGAGATATTACAAACTTGCACCTTATACCATTCTCGGTTTCCGGGAAAATGGGGCATTGGTGAATCGTTCTACAGATTATATCCGCGCCGATCATCTGGTAGCAGGTGTTGAGATGTTGCCGAGATCATCAACCCGCATTACGGTAGAAGGGTTTTACAAATGGTATGATGCATATCCGGTTTCTTTCAACGACGGCATTTCGCTTGCGAACCTCGGAGGGAATTTCGGAGTACTGGGCAATGAGAAAGTAACCAGCAACGGAAGGGGAAAGGCCTATGGTATCGAATTGCTTTATCAGGAAAGGCTCACTAAAAACTTTTACGGCATACTTGCTTATACTTTTTATTACAGTTTGTTCACGGGAGCCGACAGGAATCAATTCATTGCATCCTCCTGGGATAACCGTCATCTGATTTCCTTCACGGGTGGGTACAAGTTTCCAAGAAACTGGGAGTTGGGTATTCGCTTTCGTTTTCAGGGTCAGTCACCTGCAACACCTTATGATATTGTGCAGAGCTTAGATAACTATCCTTTCAACAATGCAGGCGTTCTTGATTTCAGCCGAATCAATACAGAACGTCTGAATGCTTTTAATGCAGCAGATCTTCGTTTGGATAAAAAATGGAATTTCCGGAAATGGACACTTGATTTATTCCTTGACATACAGAATTTGTATAACAGCCAGAATCCAACACAATCGGGATTTACATTGAAGCGGAATCAGGACAATACTATTGCGACCACAACCGGAGCACCATATAATCCCGGAGTTTTTGGCAATCCGGCTGCACCAAATAACAGGCAATTGGCCATACCGGTGATTTTGGCTAACAGCAGTGGTTCGCGTTTGCCAAGTATTGGATTTGTGGTAGAGTTTTGATTTGTCGCATATTAGATTGATATTCGGACTTTAAATTATTGCATGCAACGTATTTGTCTTTTCCCTGGCACATTTGATCCGATCACGGTAGGTCATCTGGATATTATATACAGATCCCTGGAACTGTTTGATAAATTATACATCGGCATTGGCCGCAATGCGAATAAAACACCGATGTTTTCCGAAGAGCAACGGATAGCCTGGATCAAGGATATTTTTAAGAATGAACCAAGGGTAGAAGCGGTGGTTTATGAAGGATTGACGGTGGGATGTTGTAAGCAAATAGGTGCCAAATACATTTTAAGAGGCATTCGTTACGTCAATGATTTTGAATATGAAAAGGCGATAGCTGATATGAACCGCAGCCTGGATGCAGATGTAGAAACGATTTTTCTGACCTGTTTGCCTCAATATACTTCTGTTGCATCTACGCTTGTGAGGGATGTGATTCGTAATGGCGGGGATGCGTCACCATTTTTACCTGAGCAGGTTCGCAAGACATTATCACAAAAATCTTAATTTATTCATTTGGATTTCATTTGGTACAAGAAGGATTTGTTGATACAAGACCTAGAGGGGTTGGGGAGAGGTACGATGGGCGAGCATCTAGGGCTGGTATTTACGGAGTTGGGGAGAGATGTGTTGAAGGCGAAAATGCCGGTAGATCATCGCACCGTTCAACCATACGGTTTGTTGCACGGAGGAGCCAGTTGTGTATTGGCTGAAACACTCGGGAGTGTCGCTTCTTCTTTGGTGATTAATCCTGACAAATTTATTTGTGTGGGGATTGAGATCAATGCCAATCATGTGAGGTCGGTCAGAGAAGGATTTGTTACAGGTATATGCACTCCAATCCATTTAGGACCAAGTACGCATGTGTGGGATATTCGTATTCACGATGACAATGAGAGACTTATATGCGTCAGCCGGCTTACGGTGGCAATTTTAAAGCGAATCGGTGATAAAATTGTTTAGCACATCTTTTACGGAGGGATAAGT
>JBIIPV010000227.1:0-3192 GCA_044342435.1 Lacibacter sp.
CCCTTTTCATTGATCTGTAAAAAAAACTTCTCTTTTAAATGACACAGTTCCTGTGTAAAAACAGACAGGGGCAATAAAAATTTTGCATCGAAGCGGTGATTCAGGTCTAGTTTTCTGGCTTCTGATAAAAGGATTGTTTGAAAGCCCTTTAATAATTCTTTGAGCAAATCTGAGTTTTTCAATATTTCAGCATTTATATTGCATCAGAACAATTGTCCGTGAAGGCAAATTTGTTCATTATGATAAAATAATGCATTTGTAAAAAACGCTAACAAAAAATGCATTTCTAACCAGTTCGGGCATTTCGGCTATGCTATCTGACAATAGAAAAACAATAATATTGAACACATGACAACACCTGAATTCAACCGAAAACAAATCGTATCTCTACTCAGTTTTATTTTATTTATTTACGCATGCCGTGAAACACCTTCTACTCCTCCTGTTAAGAAAGAAACTGAAACAGATACAATTATTAAATCTGACACAATCACTTTAGATAATCAGCCTGTAAGCGATTCTGCTATTTGTATTTATCTGACTTTCGATGACGGCCCTTATTATACAACTCCAGGTCTGACTGCTTTTTTAAGCAGCAAGCAGATCAAGTCAAGTTTTTTTATTGTCGGGTCTCAGGTAAAATATTCAATTGAATATGACAGTGTATTTCAGGCAGTTAAATCAAATCCGCTGTTTCGTATTTATAATCATACTTATTCTCATGCTATTACACATGGAAGGGTGAAGCAATATTATCATTATCCGGAGAACGTGTGGGCAGATATTGAAAGAAACAAGCAGATATTGCAGGTGTCAAACTCAATTACCAGACTTCCGGGAATGAATACTTGGCGTATTCATCAAAAAAACATTCGTGTAACGGAAGAAACCGAGCCTCTACTTGCTTATATGGCTGAAAAAGGGAAAGATGAGCAAATTGTAGGATGGGATTTTGAGTGGAACTTAAAGCACAGTAATTCTGAAAGATTCGTGGATTCTTTGCTTTCACAGATAAAGAGGTCCATGTATAAAGATGGGAAGGGGAAAAAGGATATTGTGCTTCTGTTTCATGACTATCTTTTCAGATCTGAAAAATCATTTGCAAACTTGAATTATTTCATTGAAACACTAAGAAGAGAAAAGAACATTGAATTTCGTTGGGCGGAAGAGTTGTTATCAAGGACCGGCAATTCAGAATGAGCTAACATGAAATTGCTTCTTCAATTTCATCATAAAAGTCTTTCTTATTCCTTTTTGTTTATTTCAATGTCGCAGATACTGGCCTGAAAATGGAGTAGATACTATTAAGTTGATACTCGCCGTACTTACCGGGCAAATTCCGGTTCATGCCGGCGTAACTAAGTGTGATAGCGATTCTCTTTTTAAAATCTTTCCAGCAAATGAAAATAGCACTATGTTCAACATTATTATATTGATGGTTGACATGATAAACCCAGTCGCCCGGCTGAACCAGTTGTGAAGCTGCATAAGGACCGGATTTAATTGAACGGAAAATGGTTTGTTTTTTATCTCCGAAACCGGATCTCCGATATACTTCATTGATATAATCCCAGCAAGATCCTTTTACAATTGTCTTTTCAAGCAAGGCCATTTTAAACCCTGCTTCAAGCACTTTGGCTCCGGGGGAATACAAGGAACTTGTGTCTAAAGAAAAAAAGTTTTCATCACACTGGCAGTAATTACGTGTGCTTTCGTCTTCTGTGTAGTTTTCCTGTGCTTTTATTTCCGGATGCAGAAAGCAGGCAAAAACTAAAAAGAGTAAGAATATATTTTTCAAAGAATGAGGTTTTATAATTGATAAAAAGAATTTACACCTTATACAAACAACTCAATATCATCATCTATGATGTAAATTTAAATATAAGCCGATTTTTTTAATTTCATAGGGAACTTATTGAGTATATCAAATTTAATAGTATGATGTTTTATAAATAGATCATTTGCTGGTAAATCACACATCTGCTTGCGGGTAGACGCTTTGTTATTTCGCATAATCGACGGATTATCAACTACTAAATTAATATAAGTGAAGAGTGATTGATTTGATGACAACTCACATTGCAGTATTCTGTATTTGAAATCTTAATTTGAAACTAATATTCCCGATCAGACTTGTACTTATTTTAAAAGCGCTTCTTATCTGATGCATTACGGCAGTTTTTCCTATATCCGCGATCTTTGTCTGAAAAAAAGCAAATACATTCTGCAGGATGATACTGGTATTCCTTACAAGCATTTTCTTGCAGGATGGAAACTGAATGTGTGGGGAGTGTATGAGATGCCTATCCGGGATTTCAGTGGCGTTTTCCAGTCCGACCTAGATGCGTATTACAAAGCAGATTCCACTTTAAAGTCTCTTAGTTTAATATGGGATACCATTACAACAACAGCAAGCAAAACCTGATGCTTGCAACTAAATTGTAATCAGAGTTAATTTGGATTATGGCTTGTATTTTAGATTCAAATCTTTGATCTGAGACCTTACCTGCTTTAGAAAATCGTCTCCGGGGTCGGCCTTATATGTGATATAATTGGGGTCGGTTTCTTTCCACAATGGCGTCTTTCTGAATTGAATATATTCAGAATGACCGATCAGGTATTCTATTTTGTATTTACTGCAAAGATGTCTGATCAGTTGTATGTTAGCGTTTACCTGTTCTTTAGTAAGTGGGTTTTTTTCATTGCCAATATTTTCAACGCCAATTGCACAATAGTTGAGTCCGATGGTGTGTCGGGCAAAGGAAGTGTCATCCATCAACTGATAGATCGTACCATCGCGGTCAATCAGAAAATGTGCAGATACATTCAGTTTGCTTTGTTTTCTGTTGTTGCTGCGTGCCTCTTCAATTTCCGTTTGGTTAAAGTAGTTGAAGTTGCTTTGAATTGTGCCGCCTCCTGTATAATGAAGCACAATCATTTTAGGAACAATCACGGGGCTGAATTGATTGAGGCCATGTCTTGTTTTGATGTATTCAACGGATAATTCACGCCTTTTGGCATCATAAGAAATATACTTTTTCTTGATTTCTATTTTTTCTTGTTTTGGGGTATCATGAACGGGTCGTTCGGTTACTTGCTTTGTGTATTGATCTTCTGATTTATCCTTTTTGTTTTGAGCACAACTGAACAGGCAAGCAAGCAGGCAGAGGAATGAAAAGGGTGTGACTTTTC
>JBIIPV010000228.1:0-3173 GCA_044342435.1 Lacibacter sp.
TCACTTACTTTTTTTCCAAATCGGTTGAAATAGCGTTCAAATATATCGGGCATCCAGTACCAGCTAGGCCCCATGTCAAAAGTAAATCCTTCCACTTCCATTTTTCTGGCTCTTCCTCCGGGCATGCTATGTTTTTCAAGCACTATTACATCCCAACCATCTCTGGCGAGAAAAGAGGCTGTAGAAATTCCGGCAAATCCGCTTCCTATGACTATGGCTTTTGGCAAGTATTTCGTTTAATGAGATTAATGACGTGTGAGTTGTTCTTTCAACAATTTTCGTGCAAAATGAATTCGGCTTTTAATTGTTCCTAAAGGTTCATTCAGCATCTCTGCGATTTCGTGGTATTTATACCCTTCAAAATAAAGCAGAAACGGATGTTTAAATATTTCAGGAAGATTATGAAGAGCAGATTGAATCTCTCTCAGTTTCAATTTCCCTTCCGCATCATTTTGCACCGAAGCCTGCTGGTAATTTAAGTAAAAATCATTTGGTGTTGCATCAAAAATGGTTTTTTGTTTGGCTTTTCTGCGGTAGTTATTGATAAAAATATTCCGCATGATGGTGTATAGCCATGCTTTAATATTGGTTCCAACGTGATATTTATCACGATTGGCTATCGCCCTGTATAGTGTTTCCTGCAGCAGGTCTTTGGCCGTCTCATTGTCCCTGGTAAGGGTAAAAGCAAAAGGCTTCAGGAAATCTGTATTACTGACCAGCATCTCGTTGAATTCAAGTGTGGACATAAAATTGTGTTTAATTTAAATATGATCAAATTTAAACACAAATACCCTCCCCATCCAAATAAATTGTTTAAAATTTATTTTAATTTGTCAAACAAAATATTTTGAGGTTAAAAAAATACCCCGAAACCGGGGCATTTGTGGAGACAATCAAATTGTTAGTCAATATTATGGAAGAGCGGAAATAAACTCATTTACTTCAGCCAGCGAGCGGATAAACCGAATATTTGCCTGAGGCGCCTTCTTTTCATAAGTTTGGCTTAGAAGTCCTGAAATCAGGATTGGCACAGAGGAAAACCTATTTTTCAGGTGGTTCAGGAATTTTTCAAAGTTAAATTCCTTCATCACGGTTGTAAGGTGAGTATAGACATAGTCAGGTTTCTTGATTTGGACCACAAATTCCAGATCGGATATCGGCACATTTGCACCTAAATAAATGGTTTGAATCCCCCGGCTCTTCAGCATGTAATTCAGGAAAAGAAGTCCTAGTTCATGATGTTCATTTTCCGGAAGGAAGAGTAAGATTTTGGTACGCTGCTGGAATGGGGTGTTGATGTTTTCAATACCAACGATTAATTTCTGACGAATCACATTAGTAATCAGGTGCTCTTGAGCCGGATTGATATGATCTGTCAGCCACAAAACGCCTATTCTTTCCATAAAAGGAAAGATCAGCTGGTTAATTGTTTTTTCAATTCCTTTTGCTAAAATGAACTGATCCAGTATTTTTTCGAAGGTTTCAATATCCAGGTCAATCATGTGCTGGATAAGGTCATTCACAATGCGCTCCTGCTGAGCATCCGGACCGGTTAATGAAACCAATTTATTTCTCACCTCTTCATTGGTCATACGGTTAATATGTGAAATTTTATACCCGTATTTATTCAGGAGAGAAATATTGAGAATGGTTTTCAGTTCATCATTGGAGTAGTAACGAATATTGGTAGCTGTACGCTGCGGTTTCAGGAAATTATATCGCTGCTCCCAGATACGTATTGTATGGGCCTTGATGCCGCTTAAATTTTCTAAATCCTTGATCGTAAACTTGTTCATGACATAATAGTTACAACCATCAAAGGAAAAAGTTGTAAAAATCTGTAAGAATTAATTGTTTGCTGCTTCAAAGATGAGAAAAATACGAATATACCTCCCAATCCAATAGTCACAATTTATTGAACAGATGCACTTTGCACTGTCTCGAGCTCCTTTAAATAAAATTGAGCGAGCGTCTCAGCCTGTCGGTCTACAGTGAGATTTTCGGACAGAAATTTTCTTCCCTTCAAACCATCAGCAAATCTGTCATCAGAAGAGTTTGCTAGAGATTGAATATGTTTAACGATCTCTTTTATATCAGATGAAAAAAATCCACAATCTGCAGATTTCAATAACTCAGGGATTCCACCTACCGGTGTAGATATGATGCACTTTCCTGCAGCCATTGCTTCCAGTATTGCCACCGGTGTTCCTTCATTGAGAGAGGTCATCAACAGGATATCAATTCCTGACATCACACAACTGATATCTTTTCGCCAGGAAGTAAAGGCAATATCAAATTCTCCATTGACAGCCTCTCCCCTTTTTAAAATACGATGTCCCATCTTATAAGAATAAGCTTCAAGCTGCGCGTATTCTTCTCCATCCCCCACTATAAAAAAACAAAGTCTTTTTTGATTGGACTTTTTTCTTAACAACTCATCTGCAATGTCTAGAAACAGACGATGTTGTTTAATTTTTACCAGTCTACCTACAATGGCAACAGCAATCACATTTTCATCTAATTGAAATTCATTCCTAAATTGTTTTCTAAGTACCCCATCGCGGTCATTAAAAACGTGCACATCTATTCCAAGGCGATTGAGTTTAATTTTTGATGCGTCTGCAATTTTAAAATCGTTTATTAATTCTTGTTGTAAATGTTCATTGATTGCAATCAACAAATGAGATTTTTTTGCAAGCATTCTTTCAATGCGAATGATCATTCCGGAAACAAAAGAAGAAAAATAAGATTTAAACACATGACCATGATAAGTGTGTACTATCACCGGCACTTTGCATTTTGCAGCAGCGAGTCTTCCCAGTACACCCGGCTTTGATCCATGTGTATGAACAATTTGAGGTTGGAAGTCACGAATAATCTGTAATAATTTTTTATAGGTTCGGATATCCTCTATTGGTTGTATTGAACGTTTAATTTCCGGAAGGATGATGGTTTTAAATCCTTTATACTTTTCAAGCAGATGTTGAGCCGACTGCTCATCAGGCAAAGGATTTCCGGCAACAAGTAAAATCTCAAATTGCTCTTGCAAAGCTGAGGCCAATGGCAATGTGTTAGAAGCCGGTCCGCCAATAGAAAGACGGTTCAGTAAGATGAGCAGACGTGGTTTCAAAAATCAGAGCATATGGTTTAGAAGACGATCGGATTCGAGAAGT
>JBIIPV010000229.1:0-3163 GCA_044342435.1 Lacibacter sp.
TATCCACTCAGTCATTCTTTCTCGGGCAGCTACTTCGCCTCAAAATTTGAAAATGAAGAGATTTCTGATTGCAGGTATGATCTTTTTCCGATTCAGAATATCACAGAATTGCCTTCTCTTCTCCAGGAGTTTCCTGAGCTTCAGGGGTTAAACGTAACGATTCCTTATAAAGAACAAGTACTCCCATTTTTACATCAGATGACCGATGCGGTTCGCGAAATTGGCGCCTGTAATTGCATTCGTATCAGAAACGGACAGCTTGAAGGACATAATACCGATGTCTTCGGCTTTGAAGAGATACTTTCACCTTTGTTGCTGCCCCATCATCATACTGCCCTTGTTCTGGGAACAGGGGGAGCTGCAAAAGCAGTGGCTTGGGTGCTCAGAAAAAAAGGAATCTCTTTTCGATATGTATCACGTACACCTTCCGCAAATGTGATCTCCTATTCCAGTTGCACCCGGGAATTGCTCGCATCAAATTCTCTCATCATCAACACCACACCGCTGGGAATGTACCCCCATACAAATGAAGCGCCTGATATCGACTATCAATCAATCGGTGATCAACACCTGCTGATTGACCTGATCTATAATCCGGCAAGAACATTGTTTCTGCAGAAAGGGGAGGAGAAAGGTGCAGTTGTGGAAAATGGACTCCGGATGCTTGAACTACAGGCTGATGAAAGCTGGAGAATCTGGCAGCAATACAATTGAATCAACCTTGCATTGATTTTAAAAAATCAATCATACCTGCAACCGCTTTTTTTCGGTGGCTGTATTTGTTTTTTTCTTCTAAAGACATTTCGGCAAATGTTTTATCAGATCCTTGTGGGATAAATACCGGGTCGTAGCCGAATCCAGCTTCACCTGCAGTGGCTTCAGCGATCACTCCTTCGCAGATTCCGGTGAATAAATAAGTTTCGCCATCCAGCACCAGAGCAATTACGGTTTTAAATCTGGCTTTACGTGTCATTTTTCCTTCTAATTCTGAAAGCAGCTTTTCAATATTTTGCTGGTTGTTCGCTTTTTCGCCGGCATATCGGGCTGTTCTCACGCCGGGAGCTCCATCCAGCGCTTCTGTTTCCAAGCCGGTATCTTCAGCAAAGCAGTTGATGGAAAGTGCTTTTGCAACGGTGACGGCTTTGTGTTTTGCATTTTCCTCCAATGTGTCAAAGGGTTCCGGTATTTCTTCATAAAATCCTACTTCCTTCAAAGAGAGAATGCGAAAATTACCGGGAAGAGATGCCTGTATTTCCCTGGCTTTATTTGGATTTGAAGATGCAAATATGAGTTCAGTAATTAAGTTCATCAGCGTCATTATATGTTGAAAATCTGGCGCAGGCCATTCCATAGCCTGACCTTGAGGTTTTTATCTGTACCAATAGTGCCAAAAGAGTCAGTACACATTATTTTTCGGCTATTCTTTTCAGCAACTTCATACAGAGGAAGATCTGAAAACGAATTCTTTTGAATCGGAACACCTGTTATGATGACCGACTTGGCGTTTAATTTTTCCGATATCTCATCAATGCTTTGAGTCTGGTTATAATAATTGACAAGTCCGATTTGGTCGGGAGTTAATTGACATGCCTGAAGGATTTTATGAAGCAAAGTTGTATCTGCCTCGTTTAAAAAAGCGGTATCTTCCTGATAAATGAGCCAAAGAATTCCTGCATGCATTTCCCCTTTGACGCGTAAGGAAGATTCCTCTGCATCATTGCTTTGTGCTTCGATTTGATAAAGATGCTGTTTAAAGAGATCCTCCATCTGTTGTTGATTCAGTATAATATCATTCAGACTCATCTTTCAATCTTTGTTATCAATTTCGTTTCTTTGCCAAAATTAACGTGTTATGGCTGCTATTGCTACAATTCCGGTAACGAAATCAGAAAAGAGCCGTTTGCAGGAAACTCCTGTTCAAAATGCTCCCTTTGGTAAATATTTTACCGACCACATGCTGGAAGCTGATTATGTGAATGGTGCCTGGACAAACGTGCAAATCCGACCATACCAACCACTTTCAATTGCTCCTTCCAATGCAGCCATTCATTACGGACAAAGCATTTTTGAAGGAGTGAAGGCTTATCGTCATGCCAATGGCGATGCTTTCATATTTCGGCCTTTAGATAATTATCGTCGTTTTAATGTATCAGCCAGAAGAATGCAGATGCCGGATGTGCCTGAGGAGATCTTTATGGAAGGGATGCGTCTTTTGATTGAGATTGATAAAGATTGGATTCCTTCTTTCCCCGATCATTCTCTGTATATCAGGCCATTTATGTTTGCCAGCGACGAAGTCATTGGGGTCAAACCAAGTGAATCGTATAAGTTCATGATCATTTTGAGTCCAACCGGACCTTATTATGCTGCGCCAATGAAAATCAATGTGGAGGAACATTATGTGCGTGCAGTACCAGGAGGAATCGGCTTTGCAAAAGCTGCAGGTAATTATGCAGCAGCCATGCTTGCAACAGCAGAAGCAAAGCAAAAAGGGTACGACCAGGTTTTATGGATGGATGCACTGGAACATAAATATGTTCAGGAATGCGGAACGATGAACGTGTTTTTTGTGATTGGCGACAAGGTAATTACTCCTGATTTAAATGAAGGCACAATACTTGCCGGTGTTACACGCGATAGTGCCATTGAGATGCTTCGAGAAATGGGATTGCATGTAGAAGAGAGGGCGCTGGGTATTGATGAAATCCTGGATGCTTATGGGAAAGGCGAGTTGAAAGAGGTATTTGGCACAGGTACAGCTGCTACCATCTCTCTGATCAGGGAATTGAGATACAAAGAGACAAACATGGTATTTGATACAGATAGCTGGAAAATAACACCGGATCTAAAGCAGCGGATCACAGCAATCAGGGAAGGCCATGCGCCGGATAATCACGGTTGGTTATATCGTATTTAAATTATCTATTGCTGTGTTGATTAAGACATGATTTATCTTTTCATCAGCTAACTTCAAAAGCAGTCTGGTAGAAATTATTGACAGCCCCAAGCGGCTTTAGCTGAACATAAAAGTTGCGGGTAAACTCATCATAAGCCCTGAACTCGTGCAAAGGCACATTGAATTCATCAAAAAAGATTAGATCCCCTTTTTTCAGATAAGGGTATAATTGTGATAAAACAAAAGCAGTGGAAGAGTACAAATCGG
>JBIIPV010000230.1:0-3161 GCA_044342435.1 Lacibacter sp.
CAATATTTTTGATCAGTCATCAGGTACTACTCCTATTTCATTTCCCCTCGGTGGTTTGATAGAGGGTTGGAAAAGAGCATTGCCTTTAATAGGCGAGGGGGGTAAAATTAAATTATACATCCCACCTGCTCTTGGTTATGGGCCTCAGGGCTTAATCAATCCGCAAACAGGGGCAGTGATCATCCCCCAGAATGAAATCATCATCTTCGATGTTGAACTGGTTTCATTTCGCTAACCGGCTTCTTTATTTTTAAATTGATTGTTTTGCCATACGAGCCGATATCAGTTTTTGATATTTTTAAAATTGGAGTAGGTCCCTCCAGCAGCCATACACTGGGGCCCTGGAAGGCTGCTTTGCGTCTTCTGGAAAATTTAAAAAAGGAAGATATCCTGCAACAGGTCAAATCAGTGAGTGTGTTACTCTATGGTTCTCTTGCAAAAACAGGAAAAGGACACGGCACAGACATTGCTTTGATGCTCGGATTGTCTGGAGAAAACCCTGAATATTTTGATACAGCATTTATAGATGCGAGGATAGAAGATATCAGGACGATGAACCGGATCACGCTTGCAGGAATTCATGAAATTGAATTCAATCCCAGAGAAGATATCGAATTCCTTATTACAGAAAGTCTTCCTTTTCATTCCAATGCTTTGACGTTTCTGGTAGATTGCACAGGAGAGATACAAAGATCATTTACCTTTTACTCTGTTGGTGGTGGATTTATTTTGATGGAAGGAGATACTTCTGACAATAAAAGTCAGAAACAGTTGACTTTTCCGGTTGATTCTGCCGATGAATTGCTTCATTGGTGTATGAAAACAGGTTTCCCTGTCAGTGAAGTGGTGATGGAGAATGAACTAGCGTGGAAAACTTCAGAAGAAATCAAGCAAGGGCTAGACCGAATCTGGCAGGTGATGCAGGAATGTGTATTTAAAGGAGGCCATACCGAAGGGTTTTTGCCGGGCGGACTTCAAGTAAAAAGAAGGGCAGCGGGACTAAATAAAAAGCTGATAGCTGAAAGAACCTATCAGGATCATTCAACATGGATCAATGCCATAGCGGATGGGGGAGCAGATTTTCAGTACACGCTTGATTGGGTCAGTTGTTTTGCGCTGGCTGTGAATGAAGAAAATGCTTCATTAGGCAGAGTGGTGACAGCCCCTACAAATGGCGCAGCAGGTGTGGTGCCTGCTGTACTTCATTACCTGATTGCCTTTTGCGGAGGGTATAACAGGGAACGGGTTCATTCTTTTTTGTTGACAGCAGCAGAGATAGGAAGCATCTTTAAAAAAGGAGCTACACTTTCTGCAGCGATGGGAGGGTGTCAGGCCGAAATTGGAGTTTCCAGTGCAATGGCTGCAGCGGCGCTGACTGAATGCCTGGGCGGAACCCAACGTCAGGTGCTCATGGCCGCGGAAATTGCCATGGAACACCATTTGGGACTAACCTGTGATCCTATTGCAGGATTGGTGCAGATTCCTTGTATTGAGAGAAATACAATGGGAGCCATCAAAGCCATTACAGCCAGCAGGCTTGCACTTCAAAGCGCCCCTGATTATGCCAAGGTTTCGTTGGATGCCGTGGTTAAAACCATGTGGCAAACTGCTCAGGATATGAATCATAAATACAAGGAAACAGCAGAGGGAGGGCTGGCATTGCAAATTCCCCTTTCGCTTAGTGAATGTTAAAATACTTTTAATCAAAAGGCTAAAATTGTAAATAATCGGCAGATATTTCAGTTCTTTGCACCACTCTTTCAGGTCGGGAAGTCAACAACCAGCGAGCCGGCTTGTTAACATTCTTTACAAACATGTATAAATGGCAGATTATTCATCAGGCGACAAAAAATTAAAAAATCCGGTCAGCAGGCTATTGGAACTGCTTCGTTTAGAAAGCAAGGATGTTAGCTCGATCTATTTTTTTGCCATTTTGGCTGGGTTGTTGCAGTTGTCTATTCCTCTTGGTATTCAGGCCGTTATCAATTTTGTTCTGGCTGGTGCTATCTCCACATCTATGGTGGTCCTGATCATCATGATTGTGATTGCTGTTTTCTTTTCGGGCCTTCTTCAAGTGAGTCAGATGAAGGTGATCGAGAAAATTCAACAACGTATATTCTCCCGTTATTCTTTTGAATTTGCCTGGAGGGTTCCTCGTTTGGATGTGCAAAAAGTGGATGGATATTATATGCCTGAAATGATGAACCGCTTTTTTGATACTGTTGCACTGCAGAAAGGACTGAGCAGATTATTGCTCGATATTCCAACTGCCACGATTCAAGTGTTGTTTGGTTTAATATTGCTTTCTCTGTATTCAAATATTTTTATCATTTTCAGCATCATTGTACTATTTATCATTTACATCATTTTATATACAACAGGTTCCAGGGGGCTGAGAACGAGCCTTGAGGAAAGTGAATTCAAATACGGAGTTGCCGCATGGCTGGAGGAAGTGGCCCGGGTCTTTAAATCCTTTCGTTTTTCCAGGTTGTCTAATTTGCCTGTAGAAAAAACAGATCAGCTGGTTACAAGTTATCTGGACGCAAGAACCCGTCATTTTAAAATTCTTGTTTTACAATATTGGGCCTTGATTGTTTTTAAAATTTTAATTACAGCAGGGATGCTTGTCGTGGGTGGCGCATTGCTTGTACAAAATAAAATTAACATCGGTCAGTTTGTGGCGTCTGAAATTGTCATTTTAACCGTACTAGGCTCAGTGGAGAAATTGATTCAAAGCCTTGATAAAGTTTACGATGTTCTTACAAGTGTAGAAAAGCTGGGCAAAGTGCTTGATAAACCGATCGAGGAGGATGGCACACTCGCTCTGTCAGAAAGTGCCGAAGGATTATCTGTGTCAGTCCAAAACTTAAATTTTGGGTATAACGAACAGGTTCAAATTTTGTCTGATATAAATATGGATATCAGTACCGGACAGAAGGCATGCATCATGGGTTCCGGAGGATCGGGTAAATCATCACTGCTTCGAACGCTCACAGGATCTTATTTGCATTTTGACGGCAGTATCTGTATCAATGGGATTCCCATCGGAAACTATGATCACGATTCGCTTAGGTCTTCCACCGGTATTCTTTTTCATCAGCAGGATATTTTTCAAGGGACGCTTATGGAAAATATCTCTCTTGGAGATAAGAGTGTTACGG
>JBIIPV010000231.1:0-3156 GCA_044342435.1 Lacibacter sp.
TCTTTGTTTGATCGAACAGATACCATCGCATTTACTTATTTTCCCCGGAATAAACATTTGCTAGATACGATCAGTGACCATGAGAATCTTCAAAAATTAATTCGCTTCTCTCAGGAATACTATACGATAGAAAAATGGGGGGATACGCTTGTGCTGAATGATCTTCGTTTCGGTCAGATCATCGGTTGGCAAAAGCCAAAAGGTCGATTTGTATTTCATTATTTCCTCAGTCATCCCAAAGACAATGACCTGATTGTGCAGCGGGGGCGTTTTGATCAGTGGAATTGGCAGGTAGCCCGGGATTTTTTAACCCGTATCAGCGGCAACTGATTCTTACTTGTCGGTAAGGTGCTTTTTCTATAGCTTTGCTTTTTAATGCGACTTTCCACTCCACATCTACTCGGCATTAAAGATCTCACTCCTCAGGATGTCCAACTTATTTTAGATACAGCAGCTCAGTTTAAAGAAGTTTTACAACGTCCGATAAAAAAAGTTCCTTCTTTGCGTGATGTAACTATTGTTAATCTCTTCTACGAAAATTCTACACGCACACGCATTTCTTTTGAACTGGCTGAAAAAAGATTAAGCGCAGATACGATCAATTTCACAGCCTCAGGATCCTCTGCTGCGAAAGGAGAGACATTGCTCGATACTGTCAACAATATCCTGAGTATGAAAGTGGATATGGTGGTGATGCGGCACAGTGCAAGCGGAGCCCCACATTTCCTTGCGAAACATATTCCTGCGGCGATTGTGAATGCGGGAGATGGGATCAATGAACATCCGACACAAGCCTTATTGGATGCATTTTCAATCCGGGAAAAATTAGGAGATCTTAATGGAAAGAAAGTGGCCATTATTGGTGATATCATGCATAGTCGTGTTGCGCTGAGCAATATTTATCTATTAAAGAAAATGGGAGCTGAAGTAACGGTTGCAGGTCCGCCAACTTTAATACCTAAATATTTGCAACAGACTTTCGGTATTAATGTTTCTTATAATTTACAGGAAACACTTCAATGGTGTGATGTGGCCAATGTGTTACGCATACAGCTTGAAAGACAAAACCAGCCTTTGTTTTCTTCATTGAGAGAATACAACCTCAGTTTTGGTATCAATAAAAAGTTGCTGGATAGTTTGAAAAAAGAAATTGTCATCATGCATCCCGGTCCGATAAACCGCGGAGTTGAGATTGACAGTGATGTGGCTGACAGTAAACAATCAATTATTCTTCAGCAGGTTGAAAACGGAGTGGCAGTGCGTATGGCAGTACTCTATTTACTTGCAGGCAAGCGTACAGAAAATTAAAAAGCAGCATTTACCAAATCAATTGACCAATTCTTCCTCCTGTACCGGCAAGAAAAACTGCTTTTCCTTTTTTGGCTTTTTTCACCACATGATATCCTGTTGAAGAAATATTCTTCCAGGTAACACCACCATCTTCACTTATATCTACACCTGATGAGCCACAGGTAATTGCTTTTGACTCGGTGAGGTAGATGACGCAACTTCTGTAGCCGTAGGGAGTGATCATAGGGCTACTGATTTTGTTTTCTTTATGTTTATAGATGAAGCAAGTATTATCTCTATTTGCTACATCTTTATAATCTCCTCCAACAATGATCATGTTTCCTTTTTTGTTCACAGCAACTGAATTTGCCCCAATGGTATTGCTGCCCTTTGTAAAGGGCAGTTCAATTGATTGGTCACGAATAAACAAACGTGAAACAAGACCTCCTGTAACAAAAACCGCCTCCTGTTTATTTCGTTTTGTCACATTGGTGCCGCTTGCCGCGAAAAAACTTTCTCCGTTTTTTGCATTCGGGTAATTCGCCTCCGGCAAACCTTGCCAGGTAGTTCCTCCGTCAAAGGTCCTTGCTATAAAGATCCTTCCATCTATCGGATCACCTATCACAATTCCACTTAATTCATTCCAGAATTCCATTGCATCCAGAAACATTCCCGGTCGCTTATCTTCAAATACTTTTTTCCATGTCTTCCCCCCATCGATTGTTTTAAGAATAATCGCAGGTGTATCAACAGCCATGATGATGGCTTTTTTCTCGTCAAAAGCTTCTATATCCCGAAAATCTCTTTGTTCATATCCTTCAACCAGCATCTTTTCAAAGGTTTTGCCTCCATTTGTGCTTCGTAATACAGTCCCTAAGCTGCCACTTACCCATATTACTTTATCTGATACTACAGACAATCCGCGAAGAGAAGCGCTAGAAGAATGGTTTAGTGGTTTTAATGTTTGTGCGGTACTACTGAATAAGGAAAATGTGAAACAGAGCATAACAGCTATCCGGAGAAATCTTAGCATAAATGAAAATTGTAAGGGAAATATACGATGAACCGGATAAAAAAAAGACCCATCAGTGTGATGAGTCTTGTTTGTACCACGTACGGGATTCGAACCCGTGATTTCTCCGTGAAAGGGAGACGTCTTAACCCCTTGACCAACGCGGCATTCCTTTTTGGGAGTGCAAAGATAGAGAGCCTGCGCTTTTCTCCCAAAAAATTAATCTTTTCTCAGTTTTTTTTATGGGTATAGAAAGAATTTGCCTGGGCTGTGCAGGTTAGAACCAGGTCGTTAATACACACATGCTCGGGCAGAGTTGTGGTATAATAAACGACTTCTGCTACATCTTCGGCCGATAAAGGCTTGTAGCCCTGGTAAATGGCTGATGCCTTCTGTTCATCCCCTTTAAACCGCACTTTTGAAAATTCTGTTTCCGCTGCTCCGGGGTGAATGGCGGTCACTTTAATCCCTTCGGCTAACAGGTCTATCCGCATGGCTTTCGATAAGCTGTCAACTGCGGCCTTGCTGGCACAGTACCCATTTCCCCGTTCATATACTTCCTTCCCGGCAATTGAACCTATGTTGATTATATGACCTTGTTTTGTTGTTTTCATAAGAGGTAGTATCGCTTTTGTAACGTACATGAGTCCCATCACATTCGTCTGCATCATCGTTTCCCAGTCATCCAACTCCGCATCCTGAAAAAGATCTCTTCCGAGAGCAAGTCCTGCATTGTTGATCAGTATGTCAATCTTTCTAAAATGCTCAGGTAGGGAATTAACAGCATCAAATACTTCTTGTTTCACACTTACATCAAATACAGAAATATGAGCTTCAATTTTATGGGATGTTTG
>JBIIPV010000232.1:0-3147 GCA_044342435.1 Lacibacter sp.
TTGAAGGGTAGTCTGGTAATTGCAAAACCCTTCTACAAAAATTAAAACTTGATGTCCTTTTCTAAGCGATTTCCTGGCTTCTCTGAAACTTTGCTCATTAAGAGACAATTTGTCTTTTCCGTCTCTAATACGATATACAGGAATCATTTGCAAACGAGATAGAATAAACCGAATCGCTTTAAATCGAAACACATCGCTTCGTGTCATAAAATGAACTGGCACACGCATAAAGGTTCCTACCAGTATTGCATCAAAAAATGAATTGGGATGATTGGCTCCAATCAATAAAGGCCCCTCAAGCTGAAAGGCTCTTTTATTTTGAATGGAGATGCGCTTGCAAAAAAGCAATAAAGCAAACCTCACATAATACTTTATAAAATAGTACAGCATTACCAGATAGATCCTTTATCTAAAATATAAATTATTCACTAAATATTGATCAACACATTTTCAAAACATCCATCCTTATTACATAAACCTCTTCGCTACAGCACTTGCTGCAACAAAGCCGCTGGTCCAGGCATGCTGAAAGTTAAAGCCTCCAGTAATGCCATCCACATCCATTACTTCTCCTGCGAAATAAAGTCCTTCGTGTAATTTGCTTTCCATGGTTGCGGCATGAATCTCTTTCAAATCAACCCCGCCGGCTGTAACAAATTCCTCTTTGAAAGTTGATTTTCCTTCCACCTTAAACTCATGACTGATCAATAATCTGATCAGGTGGTTCTGTTTCTTTTGCGATAAATCGGCCCACCTGCATGTATGTTCAATTTCAGATAAAGAAAGTAAAAAATCCCAGAGACGCTGAGGGATTTCATAAGGACAAGAAGCAGATATTTTTTTAGCGCCGCATTGATCTCTTAAGTGGTGAAATTGCAATCTTACCTGTTCTTCTTTCTCCTGATTCAACCAGTTAACAATGATTGTAAACCTGTAGTTCTTCTCAGCGAGCAGACGTGCCCCCCATGCTGAAAGACGAAGCACAGCAGGTCCGCTTAACCCCCAGTGTGTAATCAAAAGAGGACCACTCTCCTTCAGGTTCTCAGATTGAATTTTAACGGTTACGTTCGAAACACTCAGTCCCATCAGTTCAGTAATCGGATGGTTTGGAAGATTGAATGTAAAGAGTGATGGTACAGGAAGATGAATTGAATGCCCCAATGACTGAATCATTTGAAAATGCTCAGCTTTGTTACCTCCGCCCGATGCCACACAAACTGCATCTGCCTGCAACCTGCTGTCATCTGATAAGCATAATTCCCATCCTCTTTCAGATTTAGTGATTTGTTTAACGCTGCAATTCATCATAAACTGAATGCCGTAAAGATTTGTCTCCTTCATCAGACAATCAATAATCGTCTGCGAATTATTCGTAGTTGGAAACATTCTTCCATCTTTTTCAGCATGCAGTTTCACCCCTCTTGATTCAAACCATTCAATGGTGTCTGAAGCGAAGAATTGATAAAATGCTTTTCTCACGAAGCGGCTGCCTCGAGGATACATGGAACTAAAATGATCAGGATCTGAAATATGATTGGTGACATTACACCTTCCTCCCCCACTGATTTTCACTTTAGAAAGCAGCTTGGACGATTTTTCAAGTACAGTTACTTTTAATGTATTATTCAAACGAGCTGCATTGACAGCGCAGAATATTCCTGCTGCACCTCCGCCAATGACAATAAGATGAGGATTCACTATACAAAAATAGGGATGATGAGTAAGGATTAATCAATAACGTGACAGATGCATATTTTAAAAACATCCACAGCAATTATTGAAGACGGTGTCAGATTAAATTTTGTAATAAGAACTATCTAGGTTGGGATTTGCGGACTCAGCAGCTTCTACAGCATTAAAAGATGAAAGTATATCTGCTTTGTTTTTTTGTACAGCTACTGTGTGTTCGTAGTGTGCAGATGGTTGATGATCAACAGTACGAATGGTCCATCCATCTTGATCATGAAATACATCTTTCGTACCCATGTTGATCATTGGTTCTATTGCAATGATGGTTCCTTCTCTTAGTTTAGAACCTGTTCCTCTTTTTCCAAAATTGGGTACCTGCGGATCTTCATGAAGATTCCTGCCAATTCCATGTCCAACCAACTCCCGTACCACCCCATATCCATTTTCTTTCTCGGTATAATGTTGTATAGCAAATGCGATGTCGCCTACTCT
Organism: Lacibacter sp.; assembly: GCA_044342435.1. GTDB lineage: Bacteria > Bacteroidota > Bacteroidia > Chitinophagales > Chitinophagaceae > Lacibacter. The sequence continues at coordinate 2,182 of JBIIPV010000232.1, forward strand.
GTTTCCGTGTACAGCTTTCTCTATACCGAGATAAAGAGATTGTTTGGTGATACGCAGAAGTCTGCTCACCGCATCTGAAGCTTTCCCTATTACAAAAGTATAAGCACTGTCGCCGTGATACCCGTTCATATAAACACCAGCATCAACTGACACCACATCCCCTTCTTTTAACTCATGATGACTAGGGAATCCATGTACGACCGCATCATTCACAGAAATACAGGTAGCATAAGGAAAACCTTTATAATTTTTAAAGGATGGTACAGCTCCATTGTCTCTGATAAATTCATCTACTCTTGCGTCGAGCTGCATGGTTGTAATTCCCGGTTTAATCATGGATGCAGCCTGTGCCAATGCATCTCCCACCATCAAGGCACTTTTCCGGATCAGTTCTATTTCAATTGCTGTTCTGTAATGAATCATGTATTCTAATTAAAAACCCCGGCCTTTGGGACCAGGGCTTAAAACATATTATATTAAAATCAGGTTGTTGATGTTTCTGCTGTTTGACGTCCTTGTATTCTTCCTCCTTTCATTAGGCCATCATACTGACGCATCATCAGATGTGTTTCAATTTGCTGAAGCGTATCCAATACAACCCCAACCATAATCAGTAATGATGTACCACCAAAGAAAGTAGAGAAACCACTGCTCACACCAAGATTGCTAGAAATACCAGGCAAAATGCCCACTAAAGCGAGAAAGATTGCGCCAGGTAGCGTTACTTTATCCATAACAGCCCCGATGTAGTCTGCAGTAGGTTGTCCTGGTTTAACCCCCGGAATAAATCCATTGTTTTGTTTAAGATTATCTGCAATCTGTTTGGGGTTGAAGATAAGTGCAGTATATAAGAAAGTGAATCCTATAACAAGCACTGTATAAAGAACCATGTACCAAAGGTTGCCTGGATTGCTTAAAGCAGATGCAATTCCACTGGTGGTTTGAAAATTAGACAACAAAGTAGGC
>JBIIPV010000012.1:0-11950 GCA_044342435.1 Lacibacter sp.
AGTTGGTTAGAGCATCTGACTGTTAATCAGAGGGTCTCAGGTTCAAGTCCTGAAGGGGGAGCTAAAGCCTTGTAAATCAATGATTTATGAGGCTTTTTTCTTTAAACCCCACCACTAACTGGTGGCAAAAGTGGTGGGATGGCTTCATCACAATTTTATATCTATCAATTCATAATTCGTGCTGCGTCCACCTTCCTGCTCTTGCCTTAGTATTCCTTTTTCGATTAGATCTTTTATGTCGCGCAGCGCAGTGTCTGTTGAGCATTTGGCAATCTTTGCCCATTTGGATGATTTTAATTTGCCATCAAAGCCATCCAGAAGTTTGTTCAGCACTAGTCTCTGACGTTCATTGAATATAGTGGCTTCGTGTATTTTCCAGAATTCGGTTTTACGTAATACTTTATGTAATGTTGATTCAGTACTCATCAAAGCATGCTTTAAACAATTCAAAAACCAGGAGAGCCATTCTGTTATATCGCCGCTGCTATGTTGTGCTTTTTGCAGTACTGCATAGTATTGCTTCCGTTCAACCATGATACGGCTCGACATGCTGTAATATCGTTCCGTAGTATTGTCTGCACGAGCAAGTAACAAGTCGGAGATAGCTCTGGCGATTCTTCCATTACCATCATCAAAAGGATGGATGATGATAAACCAAAAATGTGCTATCGCGGCTTTCATTACCGGATCCATTTTTTTTTCTTCATTGAACCAATTGAGGAAATGATCCATCTCCGTTTTAACTCTTGCAGCCGGAACAGCATCATAATGTACTTTTTCTTTTCCCATAGCACCGGATACGATTTGCATCTCACCGGAACGGTAGCACCCCACTTCAAGTTTATGCATGCCGCTATATCCGGAAGGGAATAAAGCTCCATGCCAACCAAACAATCGTTCTTTGGTAAGAGGCTTTTTATAATGTTGGGTTGCATCAAGCATCATTTCCACTACACCCTCCACGTTTCTGTTGGCTGACACCATTCCACCCGCATTGATCCCCAATCTTCTGGCAATTGAAGAACGAACCTGGTCATAGTCTAGTTTCTCCCCTTCTATCTCCGATGATTTGATCACATCCATGGTAAGAGTGGTAAGGGTGGCCTCTTCTTTTGTAGAAAACCCGATGGTATTCATCTGTCCGATAATCTTACCTTGGAGGTTACGCACTTCTCCAAATACTGAACTGATTTCAGCATCCTGCCAGGTGAAACGTGTCCAGTCTTTATGTTCGTATATGTATTTTGCCATGCCCCAGGTTGATATATGCGTTAAATATAAGCATTTTTCACCGCAATTTTACGGCGAATAAAAAAGATAATCGCCGCAAACAACTGATATAAACCCAGAAACATTTAACCCTACTTCTGGCTAATCTATCGCTAGTTTGGTATCGTTTCCTGATGAAATTCGAGTAAACATTTATTGATAACTTATTTATATACAATTATTTAAAACACAAATGCCTTCCAAATCCTCCCGGATCTGGTTCCAACTTTGACAAGTAAGGGGAGCCACATAGGACAAGAGGTCGTTTTCGACCTCTTTTTTATTTTTAGAACCTTCTAAACCCTTACTGGCATTGAATAATACCCGAATTGGTAAGGTGTAAGAAATAGCTGCATCTTTTTTTTCGTCAAAACTGATTTTTCGGATAAGATGCAGCTAAGGATCTTCTTTTTAAGTGTTGCCGTCTGACTTCCTGTAATATTGAACTATGTCACTCAGGATAAAATATTTTTTATAACTTTGTATCCATATGAAGACAGTATAAAAATGTACTTAATTGAAAAGACAACTGAATTTGATAAATGGTTTCGGAAACTGAATGATTTGAAAGCAAAAGCTAAAATCTTATTCAGGCTTCAAAAATTAGAAAATGAAGAACATTTTGGTGATTGCAAACCAGTTGGAAATGGAATAAGTGAACTAAAAATAAATTATGCAAAAGGCTACAGAATTTATTTAAAAGAAACTGACGGAAAGATTATTATTCTTCTAATGGGAGGAGATAAATCTAGCCAACAAAGAGACATCGCAAAAGCAAAAGAAATTTGGAATAAACTAAAAAAATAAAAATGGAAACATCAAAATTTGAAATAGCAGACTACTTAGATAGCAAAGAGATGATTGCTGAATACCTGAATGCAGTTTTAGAAGAAGGGAATGACACCGAAATTGTAAACGCAATCGGACATATTGCCAAAGCTATTGGTATGTCTAAAATTGCACAAGAAACAGGAATGAGCAGACCTAGTTTATACAAAGCTTTATCTGACGGCGCTAAACCGCAGTTTTCAACTATTATGAAAGTTTTAAAAGCTATTGGCGGACAAATTCAAGTAAATCCAATATCTGCATAAGTTGAAATGGTTATTAAAGAGATCGGGCATTGATTTACAACGTGTCATTATTTTATCGATAAATAATAGCTGCATCTTTCATCAATAAGGGGAGCTGAGGCCATAGGCCGAAGTCCCGACCGCAACGCGCGTCGGAGCAGATATAAAGTTAAAAGGGTTATACTTGTATAGGGTAACCCTTTTTTGTATTTGGGAAAGAAATATCACTTTCTGGCAAATTGAAGTTATGTAATGAAGAATCTTCTTGTTTTTTTAGGAGTTTTAGGAATGGGAATGAATGTAACCGCTCAAAAATTGAAGCCAGTTGCTAAAGTTGAAACTGTCATCATTGATTATAATGGCAGTAAGGTTAACGCAAAAAAACTAACTATCCATTCTGAGATTCCCATGGGGATTGATACTGCTTGGGAGAATGTCAAAACCCCGGCCTTATTGGAATTTGTGGCAAAGGGAATGATAAAATTCAAATCAGTGGATGGAGATTTTCCAAAACAATGGGAAGTTGGACAAACATATGGGGTTAAGATGCTGATATTCGGATTCATACCTTTTGGAGGGATTCACTATCTCTTTATAGAGAAAATAGATCATAGAAATTATAGCCTATCTACCAAAGAATGGGATAGGGGTGCAAAAATTTGGAACCATAACATAGTGATGAGAGACTTAGGTAATGGCAGCATTTATTACGAGGACGAAATAACAATTTACGGGGGAATAATGACCGGATTTATAACCTCTTTTGCTAATAAATTTTATAAACACCGACAAAAACGTTGGCAGATTGTAGCATCTAATAAACTTAAATTTGGGCAATAATTAGTAATAACTTTTATAAATTCTCGATTGTTAGATATGAAAATACATACAACGATGCCCAATAGGTTAAAACCTTTCTTTCGTGAAGAATTGAAAATTGCCCATAACTTTTTTTTAAATAATGATTTCAGGACAAGCTGGTATCACTTAGAGAGAGCACATATTCTTGGTCAACCCTATCCCTATCATCATACCCTTGTTCATTGGAAAATGTTGCTATTCGGAATCAAGATCAAGGACCTAAGGGAAATTGTCGGACAAATACCTCGTTTACTTGTCGGTGGTGTAAAGTCGTTTGTTGGCGAAATTCCTGTTGGCAATACGGGAGGCTCCAATGTATCTCCATTAAAAACAATGGTGATACCAGCCGATTTGAACTCTATTATTGAAGAGAATAAATAACCAATTTCCACTTCCTGTAATTTCAAATGAAGAGTATCCCTTCTTGTATGAATGACGTGAAAGAAATAAAAAACTTTGGGCCATATATGGTCAAAATAATGAATTTGATTGGTATATATTCAAGAGAAGACCTTATAGCATCTGATTATAAAACAATAAAAGAGAATTTGGTAAAAAAAGGAATTCTTCCGCATCTGAATATATTTTACTCAATTGAAATGGGCTTACAGGATAGACGCTGGAATGAAATAACCCTTGAAGAGAAAAAAGAAATTCAAAATATTTTGAATACTCCCTCATAGTTGCATCTTTCATCAACAAGGGGAGCAATTAAATTTTAAAGTCTTGTAAATGAATATTTTATAAAACTATTTTATTTGCTTTTGGGTCTATTTTATTCAAGTATTGGTGGCAAAAGTGGCGGCATAACACAAGTGCCACTTGATTAATCAAGTTTTATACATTCTATCAAATCCAAAAAATACTGCTTCGACCAAATAGTTAATTTATTTTCATCATCAATAAACCGTACCACATCTTCCTTAATAGCGTTGATGGATGTAGATTCTATTTTTGCCCTCAATAATTCCAGAAATTCAACATTGCTTATTTCTTTCGTTGATAAATCATTAGAATCTATGGCTCTTTGAATGAAATGTGTTTTATTTAATCGGACACCCTTTCTGATATACCATTCCATATCATACCAGTCTCTTCCCTTGATACGTTGTTTCAATTTTCTGAAAAGCAATGCATGTATTTTTCCGGCAAATAAATCCGGCAATTGATAACATCGAACATAAAATGAAAATGGCTTTAACAGCAATTTTTCTTCTGTTAAAAAACCCGGTGGAGGAGCTGTATCAATTTCAATTTTAATCTTGATGTTCATATTCCCTGATACATGCATCTCCGGTAAAATAGTTTCGAGATTCAACTCTGTCCATAGCGTATTTGATTTTAAAAAAGCTGAATCAACATTTGTCTTCTGCGTTTTGTTTTTTTCTACAATACTTACTTTCATACCCATAGCAGCAAATTCATCAACAACACCATTTAGGTAATGGTTTAGGGAAAAATGCTCGTCACTTTCAAGCAATGAAAAATCCAGATCTTCAGAAAATCTGTCTAGTTGATGAAAAATACGCAAAGCTGTTCCCCCATAAAATGCCGCCTTCTCAAAAAACCCACTTCTTTGCAGACCGGCTAATGCAATTTCTTGCATGATCTCTCTTAAAGCCTGATTGACCTGCTCCCGGTTTTTGGGATTGTATGATTCGATCCATTCTTTGATCATTGACTCATTTATTTAGAGATTTTAAAGTTGTTGTCAGCATTTGAATGCTGCTGCTTTTTGGAGCATTGGGAATCCACTCTTCCAATAAAGAGATATTCATTGATGTTAGTGCAGATTGATTGATTCGCAGATCTTCCAATAAAAATTCAATGGTTTGCTTTTTGCTACGCAGAAATATTCCTGATGTTGCAATTATTTTGTCACATAAAGCTTTCTCCGGCGAGGCGATAAGCACATGCTGCTTTTCAGTCAGAAGAACATGCCTTAATCCAAATGCATAATAAGGTAAAGGCATCCTAATGTACTCAAACCTTCCGGCCTGCGTCTTATATTTCTTCGATTGTCGGGTAGTAACAGAAACTGTACCAACAACTTTTTCCGGAATCATACCCCAGTACGAGAAAGCGGATTCAAGCGAAACATAACTGGGACCATAAATAATGTTTGCAATCAAAAAAGGATCGGGACCCGTTATTTTCAATTTTAATCCAGGTATGAAAATCCCTCTTTTTACAGGTATCAGCATGCCTTGCTTTGTGAGTTCACTGATCTTGTCAAAGGGTCTTTTGTAGTCACTCAGCACATCGAGCAGGATCTGCCTCGTTAGAGGTTCCTCAGAAAATGCTTGTATAGATTCCTGAAATTCCAATATGTTAAATATTTAATCAAATATCGGATTAATTCCGATAAATTAATCATTTTATTACATTTATTCATTGTTTGAATTAATAACAGGCTTATTAAAAAATCTATGCAAAGAGCCTCAAAATCGGGCTAAAACTGACCACATTACCTCTTGATCGGACTAAAATGACCCCGCTTCAAAAAAAATGGATGGAATTTTCTACCGGGTCGGAATGTATTATTTAATAGAATTTGAACATCTTTTAAATTTAAAAGAAGTTTAACCCTATGATTTACAGCTACTTATTATTTCCTCAGGCAATTGACCGAAGCACCGTATCGTTAAAACCAATTATATTTTGCCTACCGCCTGATTTGTAAGGATGCCATTGAAGATAAAATCCTGGTGTTACACTACCGGAAACGGGCATTGGCAAAGGACCTGATCACCGACGAGAGCGGCTTTGTGAAATCGCTCACCAGAGTAGATGTGGAATACCTGTTCAGCTGAGAAACAGCAGTTCCTCCTTTTCATATGTGAATAGTTATTGTTTTTTAATGGTCATATGTTATGCCCTTTTATTCTCATCACCGTTGGTATCAGCCAACCGTTACGGGCATTTCATATGTGAATAGTTATTGTTTTTTAATGGTCATATGTTATGCCCTTTTATTCTCATCGCCGTTGGTATCAGCCAACCGTTATGGGCATTTCATATCTGAATAGTTATTGTTTTTTAATGGTCATATGTTATGCCCTTTTATTCTCATCACCGTTGGTATCAGCCAACCGTTATGGGCATTTCATATGTGAATAGTTATAGTTTTAATGGTCATATGTTATGCCCTTAATATTCATCACGGTTGGTCTAGGCCTGCCGTTATGGGCATTTCGTGTATCTTTATTTTGAATTCATAATTTTTGCGCCTGTAGCATGAAACAGCTTGCTTTTTTATTTGTTTTTATCTGTTGCTTCTGGTCACTGGGGGCGCAGGTAACCCTTCGTCTCACTTCTATTCCCGCCAATACGCCGGCTGGTTCCTCCATCTATTTTGCAGCATCCATCAACAACTGGAATCCCGGCGATGCGGCATCAGCACTTACTGTGGTGAATGGCGTTTACCAGCTTGTGATTCCTGAAGGAACCGGAACTGTTTCGTTTAAGTTTACCCGGGGCGCCTGGGCCAGTGTGGAGGCAAATGCCAGCGGACAGGATATTCCCAACCGCACCTTCACATTTACAGGCAGTCCGCAAGTGATCAACTTATCGGTGCTTCGCTGGAAAGACCTGACAGCCTCCACAGCCGCAGCCAATGTACAAATTCTCAACCCGACGTTTGTAATGCCGCAATTAGGCAACCGTACCCGCCGCATCTGGCTATATCTGCCTCCCGACTATCAGTCCACCACCAAACGGTATCCTGTTATATACATGCACGATGGGCAAAACCTCTTTGATGCCGCCACTTCGTTTTCAGGGGAATGGCAGGTGGATGAAACCCTCAATACACTTCATGCATCGGGTAACTATGGCGCCATTGTAGTGGGAATTGATAACGGTGATGGCTTGCGGTTGAATGAATATTCGCCTTGGGTGAATGCCCAATATGGTGGAGGAGAAGGAGATGCTTACATTGATTTTATTAGACAAACGCTGAAACCATATATTGATGCCAATTTCCGCACCTTGCCAGAACCGCAACACACAGCTTTGTTTGGCAGTAGTATGGGTGCACTCATTTCATTATATGGAATGGTCCGTTATCCGCAGGTATTTGGAAAAATCGGTTCCTTCAGCCCGGCTTACTGGTTTTCTTTCAGCAATCTCACGCAGTACATCAGCAACAGTACAGCTCCCCTGGCGGGTACACGTGTGTACCATTTGGGCGGACAAACCGAGTCCTCCCGGTTGGTTAACGATATCAACACCATTGCAGGATCCCTGTTAACAAAAGGACTAAACAGTACCGATTCCCGTATTAAAATTGATGCCGACGGCGCACACAGTGAATGGTACTGGCGGAGAGAATTTTCAGCAGCCTATCAATGGTTGTTTCCCAATGTTGCGACCAGTACCAATGACCGTCTTACAGATCGTTCGCTTCAATTCTATCCCAATCCGGCGGAACAATCTGTACAGGTGAAGGGTTATAGCTTTCAGCTGAATGATCAGGTCAGTATTGTTTCCATTCATGGTATCCGCATGAAGAACGTCACAAATATCCGTGGCGGTATTATTCCAATCACTAATCTGCCGCCCGGTTTGTATTTTCTGCAGATAAACGGAGCTACTGCCGGCCGGTTTGTAAAATGGTAATGGCTTAGTTCCTGTTCTCGCATAGGTAGTATTTCCTCTTTCATACCTTAATATAAATTTATTGCTGTGAAGTTTACTGCCGTTATACCTGCCCGTTATGCTGCGCCCCGGTTTCCGAGAAAACTCATGCACCTGCTAGATGGCAAACCAGTGATTGTTCATACCTATGAACACATGGTTGCCACCGATTTGTTTGATGAATTGATTGTGGTCAATAGGAATAATAAACCTTCTATGAATTTACAGAGACATTAACCATTTGTGTTTACAAATACTTACAATTTCCTCAAGCTTCAAATAGTTGCATCTTTCATCTGTGAGGAGAGCAATAATGATAAAAAGGGCATACATTTATAGTATAACCTTTTTTATGTTTTATGAATAAGCTAGTTCAATTCTTTAAAAAGTACCGAAATGAAATCATCGTGGGTGTACTTGTGTTTCTATTCTTTATTTTCAGAGATGTAATAAAGTCCTTCTTGTAAAATTGCAGGAAGTTAAACCCTCCAATTTCTTGATTGTCACATACTCAATCATCTTATTATAGTTGCATCATTCGTTGAAAAGAGGAGCTAAAGTATCGTTAATCAAAGATTTATGAGGCTTTTTTCTTTAAATCTCACTACTAACTTATGGGAAAAGTGGCGGGATGGCTTCATCACTTTCTAAGGCGCTATAACAATGCGATTATGTATCGTAATAATTTAATTTTGATGATACCCTGACCTAAAAATTTGAATGGGAATTTATATTTTTAATATAAACACATCAAAATGAAGTATTTCACTATTATTCCATTGCTAATCTTGTCATTCTGTAACGGATTTAGTCAAACGAGGAAGCTGACACCCGCTCAAGAAGATTCGATTGTTCGAGTTATTGATCAATGGCTCTTTAAGCTACAAAAAACGCCACCATCCTATTGGCCTACCAATGAATTTTTAACAAAGCACCGAAAAACAATGCTTTTGGGTGATCAATTGATTTTTTGTTCAGCGGATGAAAATAGTAAAGGGGAGATTGAAAGTTATGGAATCTGCATGATAAACTTGAAATATGTTTATTTGAATTATTCAATTAGTAGATATTATTTGAGAGGAAATATTGACTGCACTATACGTAATAAATCTTTTTTTTCTAAAAAAAAAGATACCAGGTACAATGAAGATATTTTCGCTGATACAACCCGATTTGCTGATTGGAAGTATATGTGCAAGGATGAAGACAGGTATTATGCACTCGCTTTAAAGACTGATTTTTCTGATGAACATGACCTTCATGAAGCCATTAAAGCTTTGGCAATGTCTCATGGAGGTGGCGAAAGGAGAGTCCTCAAATTAGACAGAGAAAAAAGTTTTTTAGGATTTACCTTCAATGAAGATCGCTCCTATTTTGATCCGATTTTAATCAAGGGGACAGCAAAGAAGGGAGATAAAGTTACGTTTGAACAAGTTGATACGTCAAAAAATACAGGGCTCAGAGAATTTTTCGGCGCCCGAGTCAAAAATATCTTCCTTGGGTTCAACGAAAAAAATAAATTAAACTACATTTTGATTTATTATTATAATAATGGATTTCAGTCTTCGACAGTGCGTAAAAAATTGACAGAATCCTTTGGAGAAGATACAGACCTCTTTGGAGTAAACAATAAATGGTATAATTACCGATGGCAAGGTCAAGTTCTAACGATTGATCTCCTTACAGACTGCCTAGACAATAAATCTAAACTGCAGGACGAAAAAAATGATTGCAATAAAATAGTTATATACGAGGCGGGCGATCAAAATCCTTAATAGTTTGTCCAGTAAAATCCGGCATAATATGACAAGCTGGTTGCTTGGTAGAGTCTATCGACAATCTGCCAGTGAAATTCAGCAGGAAATCATTTTAAATTACTCGTCTTCCAAGTAGCCGGATCCGGACAGTTATTCGAATAAAACGTAAGATCTCTTTGAGAACAAACGCCGGGATAATCTCCTTGAAAACCTTGCATATCACGAATCAGTTGAAAATGAAGGTGTGGTGGCCATCCCCCATTTTCAGCAGGTTTTCCCAAGTGGCATAGCAGCTGCCCCTCGGCAATTGATGATCCTGCTTCCAGGTGAATTAAATCTTCTCTTTGCAGATGGCCATACAGACTGTATATTTTTTCTGCGGGATGAAATAAAATAATCGTTGGGCCATAATCTCCTGATCCTTCATTCATTTGAAAACTATGCACTTCACCTGCCAATGGGGCAAAAACAGGAGTTCCGGCTGTTGTCCAAAAATCCATCCCCAAATGTATATTCCTGAAATCCTCGAAGGAAGTGGCGAAATCTACGTGTGGCTCATAGATGACTCGATGCTCCAAATAACCACCAAACCCAATGCTTCCGTCACATTTTTTCTCAATGTAATCGCAGAAAGCGGAAATATTACCATAGATGGATGGATTCAATTCCGAATTCGTGGCGCTAAGATCGAGTGCGACACTATTTTGAGAGGAAAAAGGATTTGAAAATAAGCGATGAATCATATTTGGAAATGTTTATTAAATGTAATGAAAGATCATTTATTGTCAGTCTTATCCTTACTTTTAGAAAATTGTAATTATGTTCTTTTATCATAGATTCTAAAAGATTTGTAACAACATAAATAAAGACGCAGCTATATAAATCTTTAAAATGAAAAATAGTAACAATATAAAAGGTGGATTGGGTGTTGGTGTGTTGGCGCTGCAGCTGGATTGGCAATAGGTGTTGCTTTAAGTTCAAAATCAGGGAATGCCACTCAATTTATTGGGTTAAGTTTAGCATTGGGAACAGCATTAGGCGCTCTGGTTGAATTATTGAATGGGAGAAAATAAAAAATAGCGCTAAACCTTGTACTTACCTGTGGTTTAATACGAAATCATCGCATGATCGTTTCATCTTTTTACAATAAGGGGAGCTGAGGTCAATAGCCGAAGTTGCGACCGCGAAGCATGTCGGGATTACTATATAATTAAAATGGTTTCATCTTGAACTTGTGCCCCATTTTAATTAATTATCTGGGTGACTAATGTTACAAAATACCACAATGTCCATCCCGAAATTTGTCCTATGAAGGAAAGCTTAAAGGAACATTGGGAATCAATTTATAAAACAAAGCAAGCCAATGAAGTTAGTTGGACACAGGAAGTCCCTGCTATTTCCTTAGACTTTATTCACAAATTCAATATCCCTAAGACAGCTAAGATTATTGATATAGGAGGCGGGGATAGCAAATTGGTTGATTTTTTATTAGCCGAGGGATACTCTAATCTATCAGTTTTGGATATTTCAGAAGCTGCAATAAACAGAGCTAAAATACGATTAGGTAACAATGCAAAAAAGGTGAAGTGGATAACCAGTGATATTCTGAACTTTCATTCGGTTGAGAAGTATAATGTTTGGCACGACAGGGCAGCTTTTCATTTTCAAACTGATCCTGAAAAAATTGAAAAATATTTGGAGATTGTAAAGAATACTGTCGACGGGGTAGTCATTATTGGAACTTTTTCTGTTGATGGTCCTCAAAAATGTAGCGGGTTAGAAATAAAACAGTATGATGAGAAAAGCATGAAAGAGAAGTTTGAAAAAGCTGAATTCAAAAATGTGGAATGCAAACGAGAAGATCATTTTACACCTTCAGGTGCGGTTCAAAATTTTATTTTTTGCAGTTTTTTGAAACAGTTAGATACAAATCATATTTTAACACCAAAGAGATAGCCTACTAGCGCTGATAATCCCATTGCAATAGTGCCCCAAATTGTAATGCGAAAAATGGCTTTTTTTATACTCGAGCCTCCTGTTTTTGCTGCAGTTGCTCCTAAAATTATTAGAAAGATCGTCGTAAAACCATATAACCAATATTCCAATCCTTTTACCGACGCAAACAGTATGACTAAAAGAGGCAATAATCCCCCAACGGTAAATGATGCTCCCGAAGCAAGCGCTGCTTGGATTGGTTTTGCCTGACTAATCTCATTGATGCCGAGTTCGTCTCTAATATGTGTTCCCAATGCATCTTTCTCTGTCATTTCGATAGCTACCTGCCTGGCTGTTTCTTTTTTCAGTCCTCTTTTCTCATAGATTTGAGCTAGTATTGTCAACTCCTCTTCCGGC
>JBIIPV010000234.1:0-3127 GCA_044342435.1 Lacibacter sp.
TGGGTCTTTTTGCTCTATTTCAATTGATGTTTGCAATCATTACACCCGGGCTTGTTGTAGGAGCCGTTGCTGAACGTATTCGTTTTACATCTTATATTTTATTTATTGTATTGTTTAGTCTGCTCGTGTATGCACCTGTTGCACATTGGAGCTGGCATCCTGAAGGGTTTTTAGCAAAAATGGGTGTATGGGATTTTGCAGGAGGTACAGTTGTGCATATTACTGCTGGATGTGCAGCTTTAGCTGGGGCACTTGTTTTAAAACGTCGAATTGCGCACCAAGAACATAAAGAAATTCCACCGGCCAATGTTCCTTATGTATTAATCGGAACAGGGTTGTTGTGGTTTGGTTGGTTTGGTTTTAATGCGGGCTCTGCACTTGGTTCAACTGCTTTGGCTGTGAATGCATTTGGTACAACTAATACAGCTGCGGCTGCGGCTGGTCTGGCATGGATGTTTTTTGATGTCATAAAAGGGAAAAAACCTTCTGTTATTGGGTTTTGCATAGGTGCTGTAGTGGGACTGGTTGCCATTACGCCTGCAGCCGGATTTGTAGGTGTTCCTCAGAGTATCATCATTGGTGTTGTTGCAGCCATGTTATCCAATATTGCAGTTGGCATGAAACATAAATCCAAACTGGATGACACACTTGATGTTTTCCCTTGTCATGGTTTTGGTGGAATGGTAGGTATGTTATTGACCGGAGTATTTGCTAATAAACTAATACACGGTATCGCCGAAGGTCCACAAGGTTGGTTCTATGGTAATCCTTCATTCTTCTTTACTCAGTTAAAAGCAATGCTGCTTGTATCGTCATATGCATTTACTGTTTCATTTGCTATTTTCAAATTCATCAACTTCATTTTGCCATTGCGTGTAACAGAAGAAGAAGAAGAGCTGGGTCTTGATCAGACGCAGCACAATGAAAAATATTTGCAAGGTCACTTACTCGTAACACAGGTCAATGGTCGTACCAAAGAGGAAGAGCTGGTAAGTTAATCTTCATCATAATTGCTACTAAGAAAAACACACAGTCTGTTGTTCTGCCTAACAATAGTTTAGAATTGCCTTGTCATAATAAGTGTTTTATTAACAATTAAACAAAACAACAATTATGAAGAAAACAATCGTTTCTCTTGCATTCGTCGCAATGATGATTTTATCTGCAAGCACAGTAATGGCTCAAAAAGCAGATGATTCTGAAAAACTGAATGTGTCCCTTTCTCTCAACCACGATGCATTCTTTGGTTTTAACCCTTCAATGGCAGTATCCTATCCTGTTTCCTCTAAAGCAGATCTTACAGCTTATGGAATTATGTGGGGTGCGGGTACAGCACGTGCATGGGGCAACTGGACTGAATTTGGTCTTGGTGTAAACTTCAAAGCCGGCAATTTTTCTATCAATCCTCAAATCGGTTTTACAAGTGGTTCTTTATTAAGTAGCGGAACTGCTAACGACGGAATCATTGGTGATGGTATCGTTCCAAATCTTACTGTTAACTATGATAACTCCAAGTTTCTTGGTCAACTCTATGCAGGTTACTATGGTGCATTTACAGACAATACTGATGCCCCAACTGAATCAACTCTCAATTATGCCCACTATTGGCTAAATGCAGGTGTGAAAGCAAAATCATGGTTGGCTGTAGGTGCACACTTTGAGCATCTTTACCTCGCAGGTGGAAAAATAAATGGCGGAGGCACACAAGCAAAAACTGATTACTATCAGTGGTTTGGGCCTTTCGTACAATTGAGCAAGAAAAATTCTGGTATGCGTTTCTCTTTTGGTAAAGATATCGATGCGGGTGCCGGAACAAGCAGCAATAGCGACTTCTATAAAATGACGTTCTTTACAAATCTGTAATTAAATATTTCATAGGCAAGCAATCGTTACGGCCTCTCATTTCTATGAGGGGCTTTTTTGTTGATCGTTATTCGTTGAACGTTACTCGTTATTCGAAAAACGAAAAACGAACATTGAGCAACGAATTAAACCGCCGGTTCCTGTTGGCTTAAACAGTGAAAACTTCCAAGTCCCCAGATGATATCCGTGGAATCAATTCCAATAACTTCTCTAGTTGGGAAGCAGCTTTGAATAATGTTCAACGCGGTATCGTCTTTTTTACAACGGAATGTGGGAACAATCACAGATTTGTTTGCGATATAAAAGTTAGCATAAGATGCCGGTAAATGCTGGTCTTCATGAATAACCGGCTCCGGCATTGGAAGTTCAATGATATTGAGTTGCTTACCATTTAGTAATCGCATCTCTTTTAGCTGGCGAAGATTATGTTGCAGTAATTCATAATTTTCATCTGCTTGGTTTGTTTCAATAACAGTCAGTACAGTATCTTCATTTACAAAGCGAACTGTGTCGTCTATATGACCATCTGTATCATCTCCAATAATCCCCTCATCTACCCATAAAATTTGTTCCACTCCGTAATAATGCATCAGGTATTCCTCGATCTGTTGTTTGTTTAAGTGCGGATTTCTGTTGGGGTTTAACAGGCAAGCTGTTGAAGTTAAAATCGTACCTGCTCCATTGAATTCTACCGAGCCGCCTTCCATCACGATACCCGGATTGAAAACAGGTATGTTAAAATGATTTGCGATTTTGGTAGGTATCACGTCATCGAGATCATAAGGAGGATATTTATCGCCCCAGGCATTGTAGCCCCAGTCCACAATTACTTTTTTATCTGATGCATTTGGATTAATCAGAAACGCAGGGCCGTGATCGCGACACCAAGCATCGTTTGTAGGATGAAAATAAAATTCAACTTTTGTCATGTCTGCTCCGACTGCATTGATTTGTTCAAAGGCGAATGATTTCATTTGTTCATCTGCCACATTGATGCGTACAATTTCTCCTTTCGTTAACTCTTTGATGAACTGAGCATAAAAAGGAAATATCGAGTTGATCTTTCCCGGCCAGCTGGCTTCTTTGTGAGGCCACGACAACCAGGTTGCTTCATGCGGAGCAAATTCCGCTGGGAAATAGTAGCCCAATTCTTTCGGTTTAGGTGAGTCGGTTAGTTCAAAGGTTTTTTGGGAGTAACTCATACGCTATAAAATGACGGGAATGTATATTATATAATTTGTTTATCTAAGTGCCTAGGCGCTGA
>JBIIPV010000233.1:0-3127 GCA_044342435.1 Lacibacter sp.
TTGTTGTGCTCTTTTTTGCTGTAACAGCCAGGTTTTCATTCCTTCAATGAATGCCACATCTTCATTCAGCTCTATAAAGGCTTCGATCATGAAAGATTGAACTTCTTCTCCGTTATGATAACTGTATATGTTAGATTTTCCAGGGAAAAAGATTCCTCTCTCCTGATCTGTGACGGCTTTTTCTTTCACCGAGGCAATTATTTTTTTTGCGCTTTTTACATCGCCTTGACGGTTCAAGATCATTAACGTTAAAGCATTTGCATAAATGGTTTGCTTGACCCAATTTCTTTTGGCGCATTTGTAATAAAACTTGTAAGCTTTCTCCGTATCACCCTTAAAAGAAAAATCCTCAAAGAAACTTCTCAGGTACAGTTGTTCTGTTTCAAGTAAGCCCGGCCTGTAACTTTTTTTATCTGATTTGTTTTTTCTGAGTAATTCATAATCTGAGAGCAATCGGCGATCAAGAAAGTCTAACGCATTCTCAATAAGTGGGTTCAATTCAGAAATCAATTCCTGATCAATGGCATTTAATTTTAAAAGTTGTCCAATGCCTATGAGGATATATTGTGTCATATACCTGTCTTCTTGACCGCCTTTGAACCATATAAATCCGCCTGTTGGTGCCTGGTACGACTTTAAAGTAGCGATTGCTTTTTTCTGTTCTGACTTTATCAGGCGATCATCAAAAAGATTTTTGAGTTGCTGATATTGAATCCGCTCGTTTTCTGCTGCACTTAGCCAGGGAGTTTCATTGAGTAAAATAGATTTCAATTCTTGGTTTTTCCCTAGCTGACTCAACAGCGCTGAGCTGTCTTTTGTTTCCCATGTTCTTATGACGTCTGCAATTTTTGGATTTGTCTTTAAAATATGAGAAGCAAGTGTGTTCGCATAAAATTGATTCCAGATTTGATCTGCCGACTGATTATTTGCGCCGGTTATATAGGGAAGTGATTTAACGGCAGACCATATCGGATTCGCAGTGAATTCAACAGTCAATGCTTTGTGGTGGATAGTCTCGCTCGACTCAGATGATTTTAATTTCTTCCACTCCAATTTCTTCTCTTCTCCTGCATGCATAAACACAGGGAGCGTTTCTGTTAAAATAACTTCATTCGGCAACACAGGGATGACTCCTTCTTCACCGTCAACATACTTGATGTTTTTATTTCCTGTTGCAGAGGCTGTGATGCGATACGTAAGTAAATCATTGAATTGATAGGGGACTCTTATCGGAAATCTGATTATCTGATTATTGCCGGGTTCTACAGTAAAAAATTGAACCGGAAAGATATTCTGAAACCATCCATCAGTTGCATTCTTTCCTCCTTGGTTAAAGAGTTCGAGTTTGCATTGTCCGGTTAAACTGGTTGAACTTGTATTTGCAACCCGAACTGCCAGATAGAGTTGATCTCCCTCACGTAAAAAGCGGGGTATATTGGCTTCAGTCATCAATTCTTTTGAAGTGGTAATTTCACGACTCAGCAAACCTGTTGCCATATTTTGAGAATGGGCAAATATTTGCCATTTCCAGCGTGTGAGTGCATCAGGCATTTTGAATTTGATTGTCAGATTGCCGGATGAATCGGGGTAGAGTTGCGGGAAGAAGAATGCTGTTTCCCGAAAATCTTTTCTGACAAAAGACTGATCTTTTTGCGGAGTTTCTTTTCTTTCACTAACTCTCTCTTCTTCATTTTTTTCTGAATTTGATGATATGGTCTTTGCTGCACCAGAGCCAGATGTGCTGTCAACAGACATATCCGCTTCCATTCGCTGATAATATGCATGAAGTGTAACGCCGGGTAGTTGGTCATATATCTTCTCTACATAAAAGTATTCTTCCGGTTTAAATGATTTATAGAAAGAATTCACGCTGCCAAAACTGCTCGTTTTCCAATCGGGTTCACTGTTTGAGTATGAAATGAAATTTGGCAAGTCCCAGTCATTACTCCTGAATACATCCAGAGAGGCGTCATATAAGGAGGTAACAACTTCTGTTTTTTCTTTTTTCTCATTTTTGTTTTCTATATGAACACGCCATTCCTCATCAGAACCGGGAGATGTTTTATCCCGAAATGATTCAATCGTAATCAGCAGATCTTTATTCTTTTCTTTTATTTCAAAATTCTGTGTAAATGTATATTGTCGGTTATTTTTAATGAAAGTGTATGTATAGCCAAATAAATTGTTTGGATCTCCGGCAAGAGTGATTCTATCATTTTTTTCTTTTTTGATGTATTCTGTTTTCCATGTTATTTCATTGCTCTTCGCATCCCATATATTTTTAATCAGAAATAAATTTTCTGCATGAGACCCCATTCTTAATTCAACTATATCTCCGGCATTTCTTTCCGTAGAAGCTGTTGAATGCCATAACCATGAAGGTGCTGAAGAAGGGGCATGGATGCTTTTCCTGATCTCAAAATAGACCACCTGTTTAACAGGAGTGCTGTCATTGTCATAAGTTACTGCTTCAGCAATATACCAGCCTGGTTTGAAAGATATATTTTTCAGGTCAAATGATTTATTTAAAGCGCTTGTTTGTGTTTTTTCGTAAACCATATCTGTTTTGCTCCATGATTCGATCTCTGTTTCATTCTTGTATTCATCGAATGGGAAAAGATTTAAATATTCTTTTTCGGAAAACACATACTGATCCGGTTGCTCCCAATATCTTTTTCTGATCAGCCTGTCAGGTGTTTGAAGTTTGTAAACATTCAGTTTTACTGATCTGGGTTCAAATACCTGCATCATGTTGTAGGTGCCTGCATAGATATTTTTTAAACTGTCAGCAGCAATATATCCGTTTCCCGGAGGTGTAAATTGTAAGATGACTGACTGGTAACCTGCTATTAAATTGAAATTACTATTTTGGGTTTCTCCGCTGATGTCTGTGGCTTCTGCAATGATTTCATAATTGAAAACGGGATTTAATTCTTTTCTCACTTTTAAATCCGGAATCGCTTTAAAAGATATTTCAAAATTTCCTTTTATGTCTGCTTTGGTTGTTCCGCTGAATATTTCTTCTTCTGTTAAACCTGGCCATCCCCATTTGTAACAAAGCCAGGGATAGGGGAGTTCCGGTTTTCTGATAACACGGTAACGTATAGTCGAATTAGATAAACCATAA
>JBIIPV010000235.1:0-3118 GCA_044342435.1 Lacibacter sp.
TGAAATGATGCATATACGTTTTTTGAGTTCAAATTTTATTAATTCTAAGTAACGACAACAATAAAATTAACCTTTGTTTCTGATCGTTTGCATGTCTTCAGCAAATGCTAACAAATTTTTATAACGGGCATCTACGGTATGACTTTCCGGATTTTCTTCTTCTCTGGTAGGGATGTAAACGGTATATGCACCAATATTTCTGCCAAACCACATGTCTCCGGGCATATTACCTACCACAATGCTCTTGTTGAAATCAATCCCGGGAAAATCATTCTTTGCCTGTAAAGCCATCCCTTTATTGGGTTTTCTGTTAGGGTCTTCATTCAAAACTGCAGTACAATAATATGCTTTGTCAATTCTTCCGCCTGACTCCTCAATTTTTAGAGACATATTCTCAGTAATCAAATTCAGCGTATCATGACTCATCACGCCTTTTCCTACGCCACGCTGGTTACTGACCACCACAATACGATTAAATAAAGGAGCCAGTATTTGCAAAGCTTTCAGCGATCCTTCGTTAAAAATAAATTCTTCCCAGCTTTTCACGTAATCACCAACCACATCCTCATTAATTACACCATCTCTGTCTAGAAATAATGTCCAGCTGTTGTCCGTAATCGGCAGTTGATTTATTGGTACTGAAAAATGTTGCATACTCAATTTTCTAAAGTTCCATTTGCGCACGGCGGTAATCTTCCGGAATGCCAATGTCTATGAAATACCCATCCTGTTTGATTCCGTAAAAGCGTCGTTGGCTGGTAAGTTTTTCCAGATAATCTTTCTCGAATGAGAATTTTTCCGGGAATGGTTCTTTTATAAAACTTTCTCTGTTTAGTATATAAATGCCCCCGTTGATCAGCCCTTCTTCATAATAATGTTTTTCTCTGAAAGTTTGAATGGCACCGGTTTCATCAATTTCAACCACGCCATATCTGTCAAACTGATACATCGGTTTTAGGGTGAGTGTGCAGTCGGATTTCATTTTACTATGGAAGGATCCGGCTTCTCTGATATTTGCGCGAAAAAGAGTATCTCCATTTAACACCGCCAGGTTTGATTCTTTGGCATACATGCAGGCTTTTCTGATAGCACCGCCGGTTCCCAGTGGTTCATCTTCGATACAGCATTCGTAAACAATGTCTTTTTGTTCGCGAAGCAGATATTCTGCAATCACTTCATATTTATAACCGAGTGAAAAAACAAATCGTTCAATTCCTTCTCCTTTACAATATTCAATTACATAATGTAGAAAGGGAAGTCCTTTCACCGGTGCCATGCATTTTGGTAATTCTGCTACTTCCGATCTGAGTCGTGTGCCAAGTCCACCTGCCAAGATGATTGCTTCTTTGATCATTTGTTTAGTGTAGAAAAGTATTGTTCTTCCACCAGCTGGCAAAGTATATGCCCAAGCAGAATATGACTTTCCTGTATTCTTGGTGTATCTGAAGAAGGAACAGCAAACAGGAAATCACTTTTATCTTTCATTTTCCCTCCGCCGGAACCTGTTAATCCTACAGTAATCATCTCTTTGTCTTTTGCAGTTTCGAAAGCTGCAATGATATTTTTTGAATTGCCTGATGTCGATAAACCAACCAAAACATCTCCTTTATTGCCAATGCCTTTTACCAGTCTTGAATAAACAACATCGTAGCTGTAATCATTGGCTACGGCTGTGAGATAAGATGTATTTGTGTGCAATGCTTCCGCAGGCAATGCATCTCTGTCGGTATAAAAACGTCCGCTGAATTCAGCAGCAAGATGTTGTGCATCGGCAGCACTTCCGCCATTGCCACAAAACAGCACTTTTTTTCCTTGTTGAAAGGCCTTTGTAATGATGCCCGCCACTTCTTCCAGTTTTGAAATCATTTCCGGCGTTTGCAGAATTGTTTGCTTTACCTGAATGCTCTCAGTAATTATTTTTTTTATTTGCTCGCTGATTGTACTCATGTTTTTAATTATTTTAAAATGTTGTCCAGGTGGTTAATCCCTCATTGGTAAACTGATAATTTCTTACTTGTCCGCCATAAGATTTTAAATCGTGAATTACTTTGTATCTGGTGGTACCCGGACAATAAAAAATCATAAAACCTCCTCCGCCAGCACCTGATATTTTACCGCCGGTAGCACCTGCCTTCTTCGCCACTTCGTATCGTTCTTCCAGATGAGGGTTTGAGATATTTGCTGCCATTTTTCTTTTTTGCTGAAAGCCGAAATCGAGAATGGTGCCTATTTCATTCAGCTTTCCCTGCAGCAGCGCCTCTTTCATTCTCTTTGCCTGTTCTTTCAACTGATGCATCGCTTCAATGCTCGATTCTTTTTTTGCTTCTACATTTTTCTGCTGCTCTTTGATGATCAAAGCTGATTCCCGGCTAGTATCTGTATAGTAAAGAAGGATGTTGTTTTCCAGTTCGTTCAGGTATTCTTTTTTAATCCGAAGTGGATTTACGATGACTTTATCTTCATCATAAAACTCCATAAAGTTTACTCCTCCAAACGTGGCGGCATATTGATCTTGTTTACCACCGGCTAGTTGCAGGTCTTTTCTTTCTATTTCATAAGCATAGCGTGCAATATCATACTCGCCGAGAGGCAGTTTCAGCATTTCCACAAATGCACCAATGATGGCTACGGTAAGGGTGGAAGAAGTGCCAAGTCCGCTGCCTGCAGGTGCATCAACAAAAGTGGAAAGACGTAATCCTTTCACAGAAATTCCATAATCTTTCTGAATTCTGTTATAAACTCCTTTAAGCAGATTTAATTTTCCATCAAGCGGCAACTGATTTTGAAAAGGCAATTTTTCTGATTCACCCAGATCGAGCGATTCGAGGGAGATCATTTCTTCATCAAGCACTTCAATGTGTGCATAAGCATAGAGAGATATGGTTGCATTCAGTATTGCCCCGCCATATAAATCGCTGTAAGGACTCACATCGGTACCTCCACCTGCAAGTCCGATCCGTAATGGTGCTCTGCTTCTGTAAATCATGTTGCAAATGTAGAATATTCAGCTACATCATGAAGGTGTATGTGCTGCCAGTTCCAGTATTGCTTCCGTGAGGGCTTTCCAACTATACTTTCTTTTTTCATCTCTCAACCCGTTCAGGTATGCTTCTTTGCC
>JBIIPV010000236.1:0-3110 GCA_044342435.1 Lacibacter sp.
GAGAACATCTCCTTCTTTCACATCAATACCTCCATTTTCCATTTCGCCAACTCGTAGTTTTGGACCCTGAAGATCTCCCAAAATTGCGATGTTGTACGGTTGGGTTTTATTGATGTTTCGGATATGCTCAATGATTTGCGCTTTATCTTCATGAGCACCATGTGAAAAATTCAGACGAAAAACATTTACACCTGCTTTCACCAGTTCAAGCAGTTTTTCGTACGTGTCGCAAGCCGGACCAACTGTAGCAACAATTTTCGTACGGTGAGAAGAGTGTCGAATTCCTTCTTCTTTATTCATTTCCTTGTGGAGATACTTGCCGACGTTTTTTGACATGGATAATTATTTTATTATGTGTAATCGATTTTTAAGAAGATAAATGCAACTAACTCGCCAAAATTTTGACGATTTTCATCCATTCATCATTTACTTTTTGCTTTGCCTTGACAGCTTTATCCAATGGAGTGAAATTCAGTTTATTATTTACAATTCCGATCATGGTATTGTGCTTTCCTTCCAGTAAAGCTTCAACTGCAGCATAGCCAAGTCTGCTCGCAATTACGCGATCCAGACAGGTAGGGGAGCCGCCCCGTTGAATATGACCTAGAATACAAACTCGGGTATCCAGATTTGGTATTTTATTTTGAATAATGGCTGCAAGTTCATTAGCGCCTCCGATTTCATCTCCCTCAGCCACCACAATCATATTCACCAGCTTTTTTCTTTTTTCTTTTTCTTCGAGTGAATGAACAACAGCCTCTACATCGGTTTTGGTTTCAGGAATCAGGATGTGTTCCGCTCCGGTGGAGATACCACTGTGTAAAGCGATATACCCGGCATCACGCCCCATCACTTCAATAATAAAAAGACGGTCGTGAGCATCAGCAGTATCTCGTATTTTATCGATTGCTTCTACAGCTGTATTCACGGCCGTGTCGAATCCAATGGTGAAATCGGTTCCTGCAATATCTTTATCAATCGTTCCGGGCAAGCCAATACAGGGAATATCGTATTCGTTTGCAAATTTTTGTGCACCTCTGAAACTGCCGTCCCCTCCTATGATAACCAGGCCATTTATGCCATGCTTTTTTAAATTTTCATAAGCTTTCTTTCGGCCTTCCGGTTCATAAAAAGCTTTGCAGCGTGCTGTTTTCAGGATTGTACCGCCTCTTTGTATGATGTTGGCTACGCTTCTGGAGTGCATGGGAACGATATCGTCTTCCAACATTCCCTGGTAACCCCTCATGATGCCAAAAACTTCTAAATTGTGGTAAAGGCCGGTGCGGACAACAGCGCGGATGGCGGCATTCATTCCGGGGGAATCTCCACCGGAGGTGAGAACGCCAATTTTTGTGACTTGTTTGCTCATCAGATTCGTCGTATTCGTCGGTTTAATCACTTGATTGCGCTTGCAAAAGTAATTGAATTGAGTGATAACAATTGTTTGTATGAATAATTTGAAGAATAAATTATTGCTGAGTTGTTTCGGATTTAGTGATTGATTTTTTTGCGGTGTGGTAGAACAGGCAAACAAGTAACA
This sequence comes from Lacibacter sp., assembly GCA_044342435.1. GTDB lineage: Bacteria > Bacteroidota > Bacteroidia > Chitinophagales > Chitinophagaceae > Lacibacter. The sequence continues at coordinate 1,541 of JBIIPV010000236.1, forward strand.
ACACGTAACGCATGGTACAATCTATTTTGTGAAGCTGGTGGGCTTCGAGCTAAACCTCAATCATCTAAGCCTTATCTTTTTAAAAATAAAAAACAGGAACGATTCAAAAGAAGTAGTCATATTTGTGTTAGAAATAATCAGGCATAAGCATGAAAATTCTTGTTACCGGTGCAAATGGAATGGTTGGTATGCAGGTTGTACGGCTGCTTGTGGAAGAGGGGAAGTTTGAAGTTCATGCAACGGGTAAAGGTCCGTGCAGACTGATGCATCTTAAAAAGTCAAGTTTTGTATATCACAACCTGGATCTTGCTTCACATAAAAAGGTCCAACTGTTTGTGGAACGGTTGAAACCTTCGGTCATTATTCATTTAGGTGCAATGTCGCAACCAAATGATTGTGAATTAGATAAAAATGCATGCTGGAAAATTACTGTAGGAGGAACAAGGGCAATTGTGAAGGCTGCCCAACTAGTTAAATCCTATTTCATTTATGTTAGTACCGATTTTGTTTTTGACGGAGCAGAAGGGCCTTATGATGAAACGGCTGAACCGTCGCCATTGAGTACATACGGAGAAAGTAAATTGCTGGCTGAGCAGATTGTTCAAATGAGCGGGTTACGTCACGCCATTGTTCGTACAGTATTGGTATATGGCCCATCCGTACCCGGGGGAAGATCGAATTTTTTGATATGGGTTAAGGAGCAACTGGAAAAAGGAAACAAAATAAAAGTGGTAAATGACCAAGTTCGCACACCTACTTACGTGGAAGATTTAGCCAGAGGGATTTTGCTTGTTTTAATAAAGCACGCACAAGGTATTTATCATATATCAGGAAAAGACACCATCACTCCCTATGAAATGGCATGCAGAATTGCAGAAATGATGGGGAAGGATAAATCGCTAATAACCCCTGTTGATGCATCTATTTTTGAGGAGCCCGCTGAAAGGCCATTAAGAACCGGATTTATTATTGACAAAGCTGTCAGAGAACTGGGATATGTGCCTCGATCCTTGAACGAAGTAATACAGAACTTACTGAGGGTTTAACAACATTTGCCCACTTCATTTTTTTTGTTTTTCTTTACAAATATCTAATCGCTTGATTTACACCAATTATCCTGCTCTAAGAAAATTATTTTAGTTTCTTTTTTATTATCCTTCAAAAAACTTTTATGCCAAAATCGCTATTGGTTGCATTGATGTTTTTATTTTCTTTATCTAGTTCCTATTCGCAAACATGGGATGGAGGAGGTGATGGTGTGAATTGGAGCAGTGCAAATAACTGGAGCACTAATACGTTGCCTGCAGCAGGTGGAGCTGTTATTATACCCAATGGGTTTAATGTAACTGTTGATGGTGATTTCTCCTGTGCCTCTGTGACTTTCAACGGAGCATCTGCCACTTTACAGGTGAGTGCTGGATTTACTCTTACTTTATCCGGTGCAATCACACTAAATCATATTGCTACAGGTTCCAATAACACAACTATTACAGGGCAAGGTTCGATTATTGCTGGTTCAGTTGTATTGGGAGCACTGACTCCAACTTTATCAGCAAGCGGAGAAACGAAG
>JBIIPV010000013.1:0-11887 GCA_044342435.1 Lacibacter sp.
ACTTTTCGTTTCATCCAGCGCATCTACCCCGTATTTAATTTTATCTGTATCATCATAAACAAGTGTATTAAACAGGCGATCCCAGATTGAAAAACTATTCGCAAAGTTTTTATCTGTCCAAGGGCGATTATAATGATGGTGAAACTTATGCATATCCGGAGATACAAAAATCAAACCTAGTAATCGGTCTATTTTCTTCGGCAAGCGGATATTGGCATGGTTGAAGTAGGTGAAAAAAGCCTGAAAGCTTCGGTGAAAAAAATACAACCCGGGACTCACTCCCATCATCACAACACCCAGAATGGTAAAGCTTTCCCTGATCAGCCATTCGCCGGGATGATGGCGTGTGCCTGTGCTAACATCCACATAAGTGTCGCTGTGGTGAACCACATGAAAACGCCACAATGCTTTCACCTTGTGCAACAGATAATGTGGAATGTATTGCGCAAAAAGATCCATAATGAATAATGTAAACAATAGCCTTGCCCAGAGAGGAAAATTCAACCAGTTCATCAGTCCAAACTGATGTTCTGTTACCCATAAACTAATTGCAACAGTTATTGCTCCAAGAATAAGATTGACAATGAAGGAGGTTCCTAAAAAAACGAGGTTGATGCCGGTATGGCGAATCTTCCGATAACCCTTGTCAAACACAAAAAGGGGTATAATAAATTCAATCAACCAAAAAAATAATAGAGGAGCAAGAACAGTTAACAAACGCTGTAGTGTGCTGATTCCATCCCAGAATTCGGCAAATGTTTTGATCATAATTTATAAATGAAGATCGGGCGGTGAATATTCTCTCTTTTCAAATTTAAGTCAAGTTTTTTGATTGTTTCTATCTATAGCACCTCGCTATTTTAAGGGTTTCCCCTGAGTGCAGACTATGTCTTCGCTTATTTTACATTCATTGTTATCTTAAAATTTGAGAGAAGCACAATATGGTTGTAACCTTGTGTTGTCATTCAATGACACCGTATCCAAATCCTACCAAAAACCAACAAAATCCAATGGCCCGTTTTGAAACCGGCCCTATGAACACAAAACCAACGGCTTCCGACCTTTTGAAAACAAAACAAAGCAAAAACAAAAAATTTGAAGCCAAAAAAACCCGCTGAATCAAGCGGGTTTTTTATTGATTATTCTCAGTAAAATTTTCAGGCGTCAAGTAATACAATCAAAAATACAGCACCCAACAACGAAGAACGTAAGCGCAGCTTAATACGAAAGAAACAGATCTGTTTCGCCATATTCTTTGTTTATTTATAGGAGGTTCTTTCTACTTATTCCTGATATCATATAATACATCATACAATAAAGAAGGAAGATTGTTCCATCCCGATAATCTGTTATTGATTAAGCATCAGTGGCATAGCCAGCATCAGCAGGTCTTCTCCTTCTGCTTGTTCGGAAGGTTTAACTAACCCGGCTTTTGTGGGGGTACTTAGCTCCAGTCGCACCTCTTCTGTATCAATAGCACTCAGCATTTCAACCAGAAAACGGGCATTAAAAGCAATTTGCATGTCTTCCCCTTCATAAGAGCAACTCATTCTTTCATTTCCCTCAAAACTGAAATCAACATCTTGAGCTGTCAGTCTGAGTTCATTCCCGCTGATGCTCAGTACAACCTGATTGGTGCTTTTATTACTAAACACGCTCACACGGCGAAGGGCTGCCTGAAAGTCGTTGCGATTTACCAGCATGGTATATGGATTTTCCGCAGGGATCACCACTTTGTAGTCGGGAAACCTTGCATCAATCAAACGGCAGACCAATTCAGTTGTTCCGTGACTGATAAAAAGATGGTTGCTGTTATAGGAAACAGTCAGCGTATCATCATTTGCGGGCAAAGCTCCTTTTAATAGGTTAAGTGGTTTTTTAGGGACAATGAAGCTGTCGCTTTTCGGACAACTGGTAGAAGTAATTTTATAACGAACCAACCTGTGTGCATCTGTTGCAACAAATGTTGCACCCTTTTTGTCCAATTCAAAAAACACACCGGTCATAGCAGGACGAAGATCATCGTTGCTCACGGCAAACAATGTTTTGTTGATGGCTGTAACAAGCGCATTTGATGTAGTGGAAAAAGAGGTAGTTTCATCGCTGACCGGCTCTTTGGGGAAGTTTTCCGGATTTTCTCCCATCACCTTGTATTTCCCGTTATCGCTCGTGATTTCAATCGCAAAATTTTTATCTATATTGAAAGTCAAAGGTTGGTCGGGCAGATTTTTAAGCGTTTCCATCAAAATTTTTGCAGGCACACAAACACGAAAGCTGTCTTTTGCCTCAATTTCAATATGAATTTTCATCACCGTTTCAAGATCGGTTGCCACAACAGTGAGTTTGTTATTATTTACTTCAAACAGAAAGTCTTCCAGAATCGGCAAAACCGTATTGCTGTTGATAACCCCGTTAATCTGTTGCAAGTTTTTAAGTAAAACTGAGGAGGAAACGACGAACTTCATAAAATTTATATCTTGTTTATGGTTGGAAGATAGCCAAAAATAGCTTGCAAGATACGGCTAATTAGGTTTTCTTCACATATCTCATTGGAAAGAGGGTTTCCTTTACTTTTGCCTCAAAATCTGAGCGAAAACCTTTCCGGGATTCATTGTTTTATTGCAAGCCTTTACAAAGACAATTCCCCGAATATCAAACATGAACTTATGCAATTATCTCATTTGGCTGAAACACTGATAGGATCTGAAATTGTGAAGCTTGGCAACCAGATCAAGGAACGGATTCGCCAGGGCGAAACCATCTATAATTTTACAATCGGAGATTTTGACAGCAAAGTGTTTCCCCTTCCGGCCGAACTGGAAGAGGCTATACACGAAGCTTATAGAAACGGTTTTACTACATACCCACCTGCCGAAGGTGTTCTGGAATTAAGGCAGCAGATATCCCGTTTTATTGCCGATCAGCTCGGACTTGAATACGGAATCAATGAAATTCAGATTGCATCCGGAGGAAGGCCGTTAATTTATGCAATATTCCGGGCCATCGTTGACAAAGGAGACAAAGTAGTTTATGCCGTTCCCTCCTGGAATAATAATCACTATGTTCATTTTACAGAAGCACAGCATGTTGTGGTGGAAGCCCACCCGGAAAACCGGTTTATGCCAACTGCTGAAGCGCTAAAGCCATTGATAAAAGGCGCTTCGTTGCTTTGTCTTTGCTCCCCGCAAAACCCAACCGGCACCATGCTTTCCAAAGAAGAACTGGAAAAAATATGTGATCTGGTTATTGAAGAAAATAAATCAAGGGGTGAAGGCCAAAAGAAATTATTTATTCTGTTTGACCAGATGTACTGGACGCTCACGTTTGGTGAAAACCACCATTATACCCCTGTCTCACTCAGGCCTGAGTTAAAAGATGTGACCATTTTTGTGGATGGAGTCAGCAAGTCTTTTGCAGCAACGGGTATTCGTGTTGGATGGGCATTGGGGAGTGAAAAGGTGATTACGAAGATGAAAGCCATTCTTTCACATGTAGGCGCCTGGGCACCAATGGCAGAACAAAAAGCCGTTGCACAATACCTTGCTCAAACCGAGGCGGTAAACAGGTTCATGACTACGTTTAAAGAAGAGATTCGTTTCCGTCTTGAAACAATTGCTTCAGGATTTAATCAATTAAAAGAGGAAGGGTTTCCGGTAGATGTCATAGAGCCACAGGGCGCCATTTATCTTACTTTAAAAATAAACCTGAAAGGAAAGAAAAAACCGGATGGAGAAATACTTCAAACACAGGCAGATGTGACACAGTATTTGCTTGAAGCAGCCAGTCTTGCTATTGTTCCTTTCTATGCCTTTGGTGCTTCAGCAGATTCTCCCTGGTACAGGTTAAGTATTGGCACATGCAGAAAAGAAGAAATACCTGTATTTATGAATAAGCTTAAAAGAGCCTTGCAAGATTTGATTTAAAAAAAGAATTTCAATGACACCAGTTCTCACATCCAGACTTCCCGGTGTTGGCACTAATATTTTTACCGTGATGAGTGCGCTTGCTCAGGAACACGGTGCAGTGAATCTTGGTCAGGGATTTCCCGATTATCCCATGCAGGAAGAACTTGCAGAAAAAGTGGCATCAGCAATCAAAGACGGATACAACCAATATGCACCTATGCCCGGGCTTCTTTCATTACGTGAACGAATAGCCGAAAAAGTAAATAATTTATATCAGGCGAAGATTCATCCTGATTCTGAAATTACCATTACGCCCGGTGGCACCTATGCGATTTATACAGCATTCACAACCATCCTTTCTCCGAAAGACGAAGTCATCATTTTCGAGCCCGCTTACGACAGCTATATACCCAATATTGAAATAAACGGAGCTAAAGTAATTCCGATTCCTCTTACCTATCCGGATTATCGTATCGACTGGAATCTGGTGAAACAGGCAGTCAATGAACGGACAAAAGCCATCATCATCAATTCCCCACACAACCCCACGGGCAGTGTGCTTGAAGCGGAAGATCTTCAGTCATTAAAGCAAATTGTAGATGGCACAGGTATTTTTATAGTGAGTGATGAAGTGTATGAACACCTCATCTTTGACGGAAAGCAACATCAAAGTATTCTCAGAGACCCGGCTTTGTTTTCGCGAAGTTTTGTTTGTTTTTCTTTCGGTAAAACCTACCACTGTACAGGGTGGAAACTTGGATACTGCATTGCTCCCGAAGCCCTTACCAAAGAATTTAGAAAAGTGCATCAGTTCAATGCCTTTACCTGTTTCACTCCAGCGCAGGTGGCCTTATCCGAATATTTAAAAAATGAAGAGGCCTATCTTTCTTTGCCAAGATTTATGCAACAGAAAAGAGATTATTTTGAGGAACTGATGCGGCAAACACGCTTTACACTTCTGCCTTCACACGGAAGTTATTTTGTATGTGCCAAATACGATCGCATCAGCGACGAAACCGATAAAGACTTTGCTGTGCGCCTGACGAAAGAAGTGGGCGTTGCCACTATTCCCGTTTCCGCTTTTTATCATAACCGGAAAGATGACCATGTGATCAGGTTTTGTTTCAGTAAACAAAACAAAACACTCCAGTCAGCAGCAGAGCGACTGATTAAAATTTGATAGTTGTTTTCTCTTTTCGGCTAATCAGTGCTATAATGATAAACAGTGATAAATTGAGATCGTTTTTAATAAAAGTCAATGCCATCAACATCCGATTTATCAGGGAATACTTAGTTCTATTTGTAAAGATCCCATTATTTCAGGAACATCTCTACCTGAAAAACGAATGATCAACACTTCAGAACCTACTACTATTTGTCCTTCCATTTCAAAAGCTTTCCACTGAAAACTTAAAGGGATCATTGCGAATCGATATTGATGATGGTTCAACTTCAGTTCTGAGATGATATGATTCCTGACTGAATCTGATACTTCTGCCGGAAAGATCGATTTTGGTTTAATCTTGTGTTGAAGATAATAGTCGACGCATATCAATTGTAACAAAACCTCATCTGAAGAATATTCATTTCTGCAAAACTCATAAATCAGACGGTAAACATCACTCAGATCGTGTCTGTGAAAATCAGAATGCGCTTCAAAATATTCACCCAGCTTCATCAGAAAATCAAAGGCGCTGTAACAACCTGAAACATACCGGAGCGTATGTCGGGTTCTTCCTTTATTCCAGTACACTTCGAGGGCCTCTTCCAATAAACGAATCCGTCGAAGTTCATCTCTGCTGAGATATTTACTTTGAATGATTTCATAAGGAGCTTCTTGATGAAACTGGTATTCGTGCTGGTCGCTTTTTTCTCTTACCGGTGTTCCTTTTAAAAATTTCAGAAACCCCAGCTGCAACTCCGGAGCAAAAAGACGAAATACTTCGTTGAAGCTGTAACGAATATCTTCAAAATAATCTAGCGGCAAACCAACGATAAGATCCAGATGCAGATCCACTTGATCCCTGACCTGATATATAATGCTTTTTGTTTTTTCAAAATTTTGCTTCCGGCTTACTTCCAGGTTCGCTTTTTGATTCACCGTCTGAATGCCGATCTCAAAACGAAACAGCCCTTTAGGGACTTTCTCCTGTATAAATTGGATAATATCGGGATGAAGAATGTCTGCCGTGATCTCAAATTGAAAAACATTTTCCGGAAGATGATGATCCAGAATGAATTGAAACACTTCAAGTGTGAAATCCCGTTTCATGTTGAAGGTCCGGTCAAGAAACTTGATTACCCGGCCGTGTTGCATCAGATAAAGCAAATTCGTTTTGATATCCTGCATTGGCAGATAGCGCACTTTGTTATCCAGACTCGCAAGGCAGAATTCACATTTATACGGACAACCTCTGCTTGTTTCTATATAGCTGACTTTGTTTTTTAGTTCAGAAGTGTCTTCAAATATATAAGGGTTTAAACCGGCAAAATTACTGACATCATATTGGGCGGTTTGTTCATGATAATGTACAACGCCATTTTCTTTATACACCAGATTACGAACCTGCGATACATCCGGATAAAACAGCAGAAACTCGTGAAACGGAATCTCTCCCTCTCCTGTAATAATAAAATCAACAGCCGGATGGTCAATGATTTCCTGCCAGTCGTAACTCACCTCGGGACCACCAAACAGAATTTTGATGTGAGGATATTTCGATTTGATTAAACTGACCGTTTCAAGGGTTTTGGTGATATTCCAGATGTAGCAGCTAAAAGCAACAACATCAAAATCTTTACAAGCATCTGCAATTTCTTCCGGGTTTTGACGAATCGTAAACTCTTTCCACTCAAGACCTTCATGATCACGGTTTAAGCCATACAAGAGCCTGACCGCAAGGTTCATGTGAATGTACTTGGCATTAAGCGTGGTAAGAAGGATGCGCATACTGAAAGGAGTACAAAAATAACAACAGTTGCTATAGGAAATTGGTTTGTTAAATATATACTATCAATGAATCAACTAAATACATCTAAAAGCACCGGTGATTTCCTTATCTGATATTTCTGCGATCAGTTACATTTGCCATAGATGGACCGCGTTAATCTCACGCCTAAACAGGCATTACAGAAAATAAAACATTACTGTGCATATCAGGAAAGGTGCCACAGCGAAGTGAAAGAAAAGCTTTACAACTTTGGCTTGCACACGAAAGATGTTGAAGAAATCATCTCAAATCTCATTGAAGAAAATTATTTGAATGAAGAACGATTTGCTATTCAGTTTGCGGGCGGGAAATTCAGATTGAAAAAATGGGGCAGAATTAAAATTCGCTACGAGCTCAGAAAGAAAATGGTGAGTGATTTTTGTATTAGAAAAGCCATTCAGTCGATTGATGAAGATGAATACGACTCAGCTATTGAGAAACTGGTTGAAAGCAAGATAGATGCTGCAAAGAAATACAAGCTTCCTCATCATAAAATACAATTTATTCTTTCTGCATTGAATCTAAAGGGCTATGAACCGGAACTGGTCAGGCCAATTGCCAACAGATACCTTTCTTCAAAATAAAAGAAGAGTCCGCGGCCTGTCTTACATTTACATTTACTATGCCTTACCGTCATCTCTTTTTTGATCTCGACCATACACTTTGGGATTTTGAAGCCAATGCCCTGGAAGCATTGAAAGATGTATATTTCCAAAAGAATCTCAAAGATCATGGGGTTGAACATTTTGATCACTTTTATTCCCGTTACCTCCATCACAATGCCATACTTTGGGATCGGTATCATAAAGGGTTTATTACTTCAGAGGATCTGAAATGGAAAAGGATGTGGCGCACATTGCTTGAGTTTAATATTGGCAGCGAACCGCTCGCTAAAGAAATCGGTTATGAGTTTCTGGAAGTGCTCCCCACCAAACAACAAATTTTTCCGCACACAAGAGAAATCCTTACTTATCTGCAAGAAAGAAAATATCGTTTACACCTCATCACAAATGGATTTGAGAAAACCCAACATCTAAAACTAAAGCATAGTGGACTTACTCATTATTTCGAAGAGGTGATTACCAGTGAAAGAAGTATGTATGTAAAACCTCAAAAAGAAATATTTGAATATGCTTTAAATCTTACAGGTGCAGAACTGCAAGAAAGCATCATGATTGGCGATAATCCGGATGCGGATATTCAGGGTGCAGTGAATGCGGGCATGGACAGTATCTTCGTAAATCATATTGGTAAAGAGGAGATCCCTTCCGGCGCCACTCATTCGATTCAACATCTGAAAGAGCTGGAGAATATTTTATGATCGCTCTTTCTGTATTGCAACATCATCCTCACATACGAATGCCCGTTGTTTTTCCTTTTTGTAGCAGAATATCCACAGGCTGATTTGTTTTCCAGTTGCCACGTGTAAAATCCGGAATATCCATGCTTCTGCCTCTGCTGCTCACTGATTTTTCTGACAATGGGGCAATAGCACTCCACAATGCTGCATCATACACATCCTGATCCAAAGGAAGTCCATTTCGCAAGCAGTCGATCAGTCGCCAGTCCATAATAAAATCCATCCCCCCATGTCCTCCAATTTTTTTTGCAATCTCCCCCACATGGTTTACCAGCGGAGTTTGATGTTGCCGATAGAGTTCATCCAATTCACTTTTTTTCAGCCAGCTATGTCCAAATGCGATTCGCTCAGGAGAAGGCCATTTTGAAACAACTCCCTTTGTACCGCTTACCAGATGTATCCTTGAGTAAGGCCTTGGAGAAGAAACATCGTGTTGTAACATGATCGTTTTTCCCCGATGTGTTCGGATAATGGTTGTATTCATATTGCCTCGGTATGGCTTGTTGGTAAATGGCCGGAAGAAAGGATCATTTGCCGCTTTCTCTGCAGCAATCTCTTTCATCATGAAATCATTTGTACTGACAGATACGAGGTAATCCATCTGATCGCCGCGATTGATATTTAAGCACTGCGCAACTGGACCGAGACCATGAGTTGGATACAGGTTTCCGTTTCGGGATGCATTTTCTTTCAGCCTCCACATCTCAGCATAACCGCCTTCATCATCTTTCATGAAATTCAGTTCACGCAAATCATGGATGTAAGCACCTTCTGCATGTACAGGTTCTCCGAGAATCCCTTTTCGTGTGAGGCTCAGCGTTAGTTGCTCAAAGAAATCATAACAACAGTTTTCCAACATCATGCAATGTTTGCCTGTTTTTTCAGATGTTTCAACTAATTCCCAGCATTCGTCGATGGTAACAGCCGCAGGTACTTCGGTAGCTGCATGCTTGCCATTCTTCATAGCGTATACTGCCATTGGAGTATGCAATCGCCAGGGAGTACAGATGTAGATCAGATCAATATCAACCCTTTCACACATTTTTTTCCAGGCATCTTTATTCCCAAAATAAAGGGAGGGTTTGGGTAAACCTACAGAGGTAACTATGCGCGCAGATTTTTCAACTCTTTCTTCAAACAGATCACAAAGTGCTTTTATTTCCACACCTTCAATATGCGTCATTCTTTCCACAGCATCGGGCCCACGCATACCAAGACCGATGATGCCGATGCGAACACGATCGAGTGCGGGCGCTCCAACTCCGCACATATTGTTGATTGTTTTTTTAAAATGATTAGTTGGTGCTTCATGACTCTCTTGTAAGCTTAGTGCAAGTGCGCTTCCGCCTAAGGTGATGTTGCGTAAAAAATTTCTGCGGTCGGTTGACATAGTCAGTATTTTTAAATGGTTTTCGATTTTTTCAATATTAAACGCAGGAGTCCGCTATCAGCATGTCGAGCAATGTCAATTGATTTCGGGCTCGGTTAAAATTATGTTCAGGATATTTTGCACCATAGTACCGATCATTTTCTAAATAATCGGTCATGAACCTTAAAGCTTGCATATAAATCATAAATAAACCCGAATCTAAGAAATGTTCTTTTTCAAAAGAACTAAGAAAATGGTCCATTGAATAAAAATATCCTTCTTTGATTGCTTGTATAAAATCATTTCTGATAGATATTTTAGACAAATCAGATTCTTCTTCTGAAACTGGACAAACATAAGTACGAAGCATATCTCCTATATCACTCGTGTAGTATCCCGGCATCACCGTATCCAGATCGATGACACAGATTGCTTTGCCGCTATGATTGAATAGCACATTACTGATTTTGGTGTCATGATGGGTTACACGTATCATCGCTTCCCGGTGAGAAACAAATGCTTCATATTTTTTAACAATGTTCTCTTTTTCAAGAAGGCAGCGTATGGTTGCCGAAGCTTTTTGGATACGTTCTTTATTTCCATTCTTACACGCTTCTGAAAACAGCCTGTAACGTAAGGGCAGGTTATGAAAGTCGGGGATGGTTGATTTAAGTCTTGAGATATTAAAGCCGGAAAGCTTTGCAGTAAACAAACCGAATTGTTTAGCAGCTTCATAAGCCATGTCGGGACTTACCAGCACATCATGCGTAATACTTTCGTTAACATATTTAAAAGCTCGGTAATAGCCGCAATCTGTTTTTACGAGGCTAAGCCCTTCACGCGTTATAATTGGAAAAGGAAGGAAATATTCAGGTTGGTGGGTATTAAGATATTCTTTTAAAACGCACAAATTTGAATCAATCGCCTCTGGAATTAGAAAAACATGCTGATTCATTTTCTGCAGGATATAGGTGTTGGATCCGTCATCTATTTTCCATGTTTCGTTGATTAATCCGGAACCAATAGATGTCAAAGAGGCATCAACAGTCCAATGGTATTCATCAGCAATCCTGGAAAACATGGATGGATTCATGAATGAAAGTTAAATCCCTTTCGGGAGATAACCTTCTAAACCACTGAAATAGATAATGATATTTTGGATAAAAAAAGACCGCCTCAACCCTTGTTCTCCATTATTCTCTTCATCATAGTCGCCCGATTTGCTCTAAGAGCGATACGGATTCCGGAATGAAGCAGCCGTCATGTCTTTCACACAAGCAGCCAAAGGAAGTTTCAGGTTGAAACGGTCTCCCGTGTTACGGGTTAAAACCCATAGTTTTCACGATTTCCTGTTTCGAAACAAAAATAACATGCAAGGCGATGAAGAATAAATGAGAATGATCAGAGAGATCAATGACATATAATAATTTGCTGATCTATTTGACAGCACGGAAACGGAGATACATATCGTGCATTACCTGCATATGGGGAGCTGTTAATACTGCAAGTCCTATAAAAACATAGACAAGCATTGTTTGGTGATTTACAAACATAAAACCGGCTGCGCCGGCCAAACTGATTCCGCCCATTGCGAGCAAGCTATAGAAGAGTATTTGTCCGACAATCACTTTGGGTTTGAATTTTTTCTTTGATTCTAAAAAACGCAAAATGTTTTGAAGAGATAAAAGAGAGTGCCAGATGATAAAATAAAAAGTAAAAGCCATCATCATAGGCAGAAAATAAAGAATGGAAAGAATTATTGCAAGATGAACCAGGAAAATTCCAGAATCATGCGTATTCACTTCGTGTAAATGAAAATATACAAAGGTGATGATGAAAAAATTAAGCACAACAAGGGCGAGTATCATATACCGATTGGAGGCTATCCATTGTATCAAATCGGCAGACTCTCTGCCCGAGGGAAATAAATTGAATAGAGGAACCAGCGTGTCGAAATGATGTAATAAAATAAAACCAAGAATTAATAGTCCGTAGCTGATAACAAAAAGTTTTCCGGTACGTGTTTCGGTTTTAAAGCGATGTAAATCAGTTTCTCCGAAATGATAAGCAGCAATGAGAACGAAGACTATATTTCCCCAAAGAGGAAAGAGCCAGAAAAAAAATCCGAATAAGGCAAGACGAAAAAGATAGACAAACAAAAAACGAAATATTGAAAACTTTTTCTTCTGTATTGTATTACCGGAAGATGCCACCATCAGATCGGCCGCGCCGTGAGGTATGCCCAAAACGAGAATGCCGCCCA
>JBIIPV010000237.1:0-3082 GCA_044342435.1 Lacibacter sp.
TAAAAAAATCACATCAGCCTACTTTGTACAAGCTTCCTCCTTTTTGGAACAGCCTGTCAACCTTTTCCTCTGTCTGCGGATCTTTTTCCACGGGAGGTGCGTGATGTGGTTTTAACCTTGCGTCGAATACAACAGGTCCACGACAGCCCCAGTGTTTAAAGGAATGGAAAGATCGTATGCCATAGATGTCGTGAGATGGATTGCAACGGGTATAAGTAATCCATAGATAATTATTCATACTTGCTGAAAGAAAAGAACTGTCGTCACAAATGACGATTTGAGCTATATTTTCTAAGCCAGCATTTTCAAGTTGTGTGTTTAGACGATACATTTCTTTTTCTGCCTGATCATAATCCGCAAATGGCTTGGTTTGTATTGCAACAACTCCGGGCATCACCATTTTTGCATTGTAAAACCCATCGAGTGCATCAAGAGGTGCAGGTATTTCTGAACCCAGTTCCCTGATCTTCTCCCCATAAGCAGCAAGTACCAGCTTGCTTCCGCTGTTTAATCCCGTACCTGAATAATCAAGCGTGTCAATTGTGGTATTTGTGTCAAAATGAAGATCTCTTGTCAGATCAATTCTTTCAAAAATATAAGTCAGATATTCATGAATATGATGTGTGTTCAATCGGTTGGTTTCATCAGCAGTAATGAATAAAAATTTTGCCAGACTCAGCTGACCGGTACCCAACACATGGTGTGCTATGGTTAACAACTCCGACGGTTGTTTGGCTGGCATATATGGTGTATATCTTTCACTTCCGATTGCAAGTAAAAGTGGATGTACACCTGCTGCGTCCACAGCATGTACTTCTTTTAAACCGGGTATTTCATATCTGATGGCATTGCCGGTCATATCATGTATCAGGGCACCAAAACTGGTATCTTCCTGCGGTGGGCGACCAACAACAGTAAACGGCCAGATTGCATTTTTCTTTGCATAAACCCGTTTGACTCGCATCAGCGGAAACGGATGTTTCAAACTATAATATCCGAGATGATCTCCGAAAGGTCCTTCCGGTTTGTTTTCATGCGGATGAACTTCTCCGGTTATCACGAAGTCGGCATCCGTACTAAGTGCATTTCCCAGATCATCGTAGTGATACCTGAATCTTCTTCCTCCTAATACACCTGCAAAAGTCATTTCACTCATGCCTTCAGGCAAAGGCATCACGGCACTTAAAGTATGTGAGGGCGGCCCGCCTACAAAACAACTTACTTGCAGAGGCTGATTTTTTGCATTTGCTTTCGTTTGATGAACACCAATTCCTCTGTGCAATTGATAATGAAGACCTATTTCTTTATCAGTTAAATATTCATTTCCGTTTAATTGAATGCGATACATGCCCAGGTTCGAATGCATGATGCCGGGCTTTTCAGGATCTTCTGTATAAACCTGTGGCAGGGTAACGAAGGCGCCGCCATCCATTGGCCAGTGATGTATTAACGGCAGATCGGATATACGGATTTGTTCAAATGAATGACCGGATAGTTTTTTAGGAAGTGCTTTTGTAGCAGCCCATCCTGTTTGCAGATGTTTAAATGGACGACGAAGGGCTTTAAGTGGATCGTTTTTTAATTCAATCAATTCCTGAACAAGCCTCAGTTGCTTACGGAAAATGAATCGACTCCGATCTAGGCTACCGAATATATTGGAGGCGGCACGAAAGCGAGATCCTTTCACGTTTTCAAAAAGCAGGGCGGGGCCTTCTTTCTCGTAAACACGCAAATGGATTGCTGCCATCTCCAGATGAGGATCTACTTCTTCTGTAACACGAATGAGGTGACCATTTCGTTCAAGGTCAATCAAACATTCTTCTAATGAACGATATGCCATGGATGTAAAGGTATATAAGGACTAAACAAAGTTCTTTGTTTCTTGTTTGATAGTTTTACAAAAGGACAGGCTATTTCATTTTATAGTCGCCTCCTCAAACAAATACAATGGTACAAGCATATAATTTTCTCGCATCCTGGCAACTCTTCCCTGAAAAATGCAGTTTCGAGCAGGGCGATATTCCTAAGAGTGGTTATTATAACATTGAATCGATTGATAATGGTGCTACTTTGTTAATTAGTGCCAGCTGGGTGAGCCGCATCAATGAAGCTTTTTATTCTTCTTATAAACTGAATCCAGACGGAGAAAAGCGGTCTTTTGATCAGCTGGAATTTGCGGAGGAGGTCTGCGGTCATATTATAAATTCTTCAACGATGTTGGTTGAATTGTATAAAGACGGACAACCGAAATTGAAAGTCACACATGAAATTCTGTCTAATGGTTATCTGAAAATCACCCAGTCTGGTTTTACAAATATCGGATCTCAGTTCACCAATACCGAGATATACCATAAGCAGATGAGTGTATTGCCTTATGCTTCTTCCATCAGCGGAGTGGCTATTCGTCCCACCAAAGAAGGGGTGATTCGCCACCAGGCGCTTCAGGCTATGGAAGAGCAAACAAATATGCAACTCGATCAGATCAAAGAGCAGATTGAATTGCTCGCACGTCAGGCGCAGGAAATTGTCAAAAGAAAAGAATTGTCATTGATGATCTATGATGCGAAGTTGAATTTTCGTCCTGTTATCGGACACGTATATCATCTTTATCAAAAACAGGATGACACTTATATTCTTTCGATGATTAGTCCGCAGGAGTGGGGAGAGGGCGGGCCTTTTAAACAATTCGTTGCGTCTGCTAAATTACTGGCAGATCATACGTGGACGGAAGTGTAGTCGGTTAGCAGTTATCTGTTACAGGGGTATTTATTCTTGACTATTACGTATGTTTTTACCGAAGAAGAGTTCTACACTGGTGTTATAAATGAAGTGTACGATCATGGGGATCAAGAGTCCTCCACTTAGATATACCAGTAAGTGAAATCCAAGTGCAAAAGGGATGATTTGAACGATGGCTTTTTCTCCCTGAGTACCATGTCCAAAACTGAAAACCACTGCACTGATAATGGCTGAAAGATAAATTGATTCATTTGTTTGCTGCATCATGATCTGATATAGCACACCGCGATAGATGTATTCTTCACAGAATGCTGCAAACAAAACTGCAATGATCCAGAAAATG
>JBIIPV010000238.1:0-3077 GCA_044342435.1 Lacibacter sp.
CCCTTTTCCTGCAGACATCAAATTTGATTCACTGAAGAAACTTTCTGTCACCAGAACTTTTGATGAAAACCATTTCATCCTCTCTCCGGGAACAGACACATTAATCAGCGTAGATGTTCCTTTCATTACAAACGGAATCGAAACAGCAGTCAAACTATTGGGAAAAGGTTATCAAACAACCAACACCATCCTGCCCCTTAATCAAATATTTTATTCGAGGCATGCTGATACACTATTCAGAAAGATGATGATGGAAAGCGACAACCTCTTTGCCGAACAGTTGCTGCTTATGTTATCTATGAAAAAATACGGTGTGATGAATCAAGAAAAAATGATTGACTCATTGCTAAAAAATGATTTAAACACGCTTCCTCAACCACCTCAATGGGCCGACGGCAGCGGACTGAGTCGCTATAATCTTTTTACCCCTGAGGATTTTGTGGTGCTGTTGAATCAAATGCGTATTGAATTCGGGATGGAAAGACTGAAATACTTATTTCCAACAGGCAACAAAGGCACACTAAAAAGATATTATCTTGAAGAAGAAGGATTGATCTTCGCAAAGACGGGAACCCTATCAGGGGTTGTTTGCTTAAGCGGTTATCTCTATACAAAGAAAAATAAACTGCTGATTTTTTCGGTACTTGTTAACCAGCATCGTTACAGTGCGGCATCGGTAAGAAGAAGTGTAGAACGGTTTGTACGTTCAGTCAGAAACAACAATTAAGCCCCAAGCAGCCGGGCACAAACATCCTGATCAAGAAATGAATAAATCGGTTGTCCGGAAGGACTCATTTCTTTATGCTCACACTGAAACAAATCAGAGATCAGTTGCTGCATTTCTGTTTTATTGAGTTTTCGGCCGGCCTTGATGCTTCTTTGTTTGGAGAAAGAACGCAACAGGCGATCGCGTGTACTGAGTTTGAGTGAAGGAGAAAAATGCTTGTATTGTTCAAGTAATAATTCGATATCACTGCGTTCATTACCCTGTTCGGTATCAGCAGGAATACCTCGAATAACAAAGCTGTCTTTCCCAAACGGTTCTATCTGATAGCCCAGCTGTTGAATGGAGGGCAGGAGTTCATTGAGCAGGATTGTGTCTTGCGGAGAGAGTTGTAAGGTTATTGGAAATAAACAGGTTTGCGAAGCAACAGCTTGTCCTTCTATTGCCTGCTGATATCTTTCAAGCAAGATGCGTTCATGTGCTCGCTGTTGATGAATCAGATAAACAACATCTCCGTATTGACAAATGATGTACGTCAGAAAAATCTGCACATATTCAGCATCCGAAAAAGATCGAATGTTATTTTGATGAAGTGTTGTTTGCGAATTGCCTTCTCCTCCGAAAAATCCTTTCTGTTCAGGCAAAGACTCCTGCTTGCCTGCTTCAAAAACATCTTTCCAATTCCGAAGTCCGGAATTTCCTGATGAATCAATTCTGTGCGCAACGTGTTTTTCTGTGAAGGTTTTATATAGAGAGGAAGCCGATGCTTTTTCCTTATCCAGATCCGTAAAAGGTTTGTTGACCGCATCAAGATGCTGAATACCGGGATCCAGATCAAAGTCGAGGGCAGGTGTGATGCTGAACTGTGCAAGCGCATGCCTTACTGCCGACTGTACAAACGCATACACAATTTTTTCATCTTCAAATTTAATTTCCTGTTTGGTTGGATGCACATTGATATCTACCTGTGCGGGGTCCAGGTCAATAAACAGCACATAAGCGGGAAAGGTGTCTGCAGGAAGTAAATCCTGAAAAGCACTCGTTACCGCATGGTTTAAATACGGACTTTTTATAAACCGGCGATTGACAAAAAAATACTGATCGCCTCTTGTTTTCTTGGCTGTCTCCGGTTTACCAATGAAACCGGAAATATTCATATAATCGGTATTCTCCGAAACGCTTACCAGCTTACTCTGATAGTGCTGGCCAAGTATCTGAACAATTCTTTGTTTTAAAGTTCCAGCTTCGAGGTAAAATTGCTGTTGCCCGTTTGCCGTTAATGAAAAGAATCGATCGGGGTAAGCCATGGCAATGCGAACGAACTCATCCACGATATGCCGCATTTCAGCAGCATTGCTTTTCAAAAAGTTTCGACGCGCAGGCACATTGAAAAACAAATTCTTCATGGCAATACTCGTGCCATCGTGTGTTGCAACAGGCTCCTGACGAATTACATCACTGTTTTCTATTTCCAGCAAAGTACCTGCAGTATCAGCAGCTCTTTTTGTACGCACTTCCACCTGTGCCACGGCCGCAATCGAAGCAAGCGCTTCTCCCCGAAAACCCATCGTACGTATGGAAAAAAGATCTTCTATCTTGCTGATTTTTGAAGTGGCATGCCGCTCAAAAGCCATACGCACATCCGTATCACTCATGCCCGCACCATTGTCGATCACTTGTACAAGTTGTTTACCGGCGTCATTCACAATCAGCTTTATCTCCGTTGCCCCAGCATCTACGGCATTCTCCATCAACTCCTTGACGGCACTGGCCGGACGCTGAATCACTTCACCCGCAGCTATCTGGTTGGCAATGTGATCTGGCAATAAACGAATGATATCTGACACTATACAATACTTTGAATCGGTAAAATTAACACTCTTGCCTGTACCCTTAGCCCCTTAAATCAGAATCTTTTTCCGTTTATAAGGCATACCTGTTCGAGAACACAATTCATTATTTGAATGAGGAACTTCATAAAAAGAATTAACATATCCCAAATAAAATATTTTGAAGGCTTTTTTATTTTGCGTGCTCTGATGATGTCACGAAATAAATCACCCATAAGTTATAGTGGCACTGTTTTAAACATCAAATACTAACAATGAAGTTTGAAAAGATTTACAACAAGGGACAAGCGCGGATTTTTCAAAATCAAACACTCGAAGTCCTTACTAAAACACATCCTCTAATAATCTGGGCGATGTACCTTCCGGTTATCATAGGGATGCCACTTTACGGAATAGGAAAAATATATTTTTCAGGCACAACAGCCTTGCTGTTAATGGCAGGAGGTGTTTTATTCTGGACCTTTTTTGAATACATCGCACATCGATTTTTGTTTCACATGATG
>JBIIPV010000240.1:0-3070 GCA_044342435.1 Lacibacter sp.
TGAATTTCTGAATTGCAGAGAGAATGTTTGGTTCTTTCAGGTAGTCGGCATAATCTTTTATAAAATTTTTTAAAGCTTCATCAGACTCGTTTTTGATGAATGCGACTTCCTGATTATGTTCATCCTGCAAATATTTCTGAAGATCTTCTTTCCTGCTATGGATGATTGCTTTGCTGAGTTGACCGATTCGTCCTCTTTCCTGGAAGCGATGACTCAATTTCAGTTCTATGATGTGATTCTGAAGCAATGATAATTGCTCATCCTGCTTGCGTACACATTCATTGGTGATGATTCGCTGCTGATCGGGGATGAACTGATTGAACCAGCTGATTTGTTCGGCGGAAAATCTGTTGAGGGAAGGCAGTGACTGGCAAAGATCACCGAGCAGACTACCTGCTTCCACGGAAGCCAGCTGGTCTTTATCGCCAAGTAATACGATGCGGGTTTTTTCGGAGATGGATGTTATGAGTTTAGAAAAAAGCGGAACATCAATCATAGATGCTTCATCAATGATGATCCAGTCGTATGGCAACTGATTTGATTCATTGTGTTTGAAATAAATAGAATTTTTTTTGTACCCAAGGAGAGAATGAATGGTAGAAGCACGCAGATCGTTCATCCTGTTCCGGATCTGTTCAGAGAATTTCCCGGATTTTTCAAGTAATGACTGGCGCATACGCATAGATGCTTTTCCTGTTGGAGCAGCGAGTGCAATCGTTGCATCAGAATTAAGCAGGAGAATCATGTGAAGCAAATTTGCCAGGGTAGTTGTTTTTCCTGTTCCGGGTCCGCCTGTAATGATGGAAAAGTCGTTGAGTAAAGCCTGAATAACAGCTACCAATTGCCAGTCAGTCTTTTCAATCGGCAATAGTCCATCCACCGGGTAAGAAGGAGAAAGAGAAACAAGCCGGTCTTTTAATGATTCGATCTCCGCTTTACGCTTTTCAGAGAGATGTCGGCTTCGTAAGACTAATTCTTTGATTTTTCCGGCAATGGAAGTTTCATACCGATAGTAACGCTGGAAGTAAAGGCGGTTCCGACTGTAAATAAAGGGGAGCGACAAATCATTCTCTTCTACTGAAACCATTTTATTCAATTGACTGAAGTCCGGTATTTTGTTGATAGTATATCCGGCGCCTGTTTCCTGTTCAAGAGGGGCATTTTCAGCAATACAGATATGACCTTCCTGTAGTTTTTTTGATAACAAATAAGCATAAGGACGTATCCGCTCATCAGGAAAAAAATCAGCAAATATTTTGTGTATGTCCGTTAATTCTTGGTTCATATGTTCTTTCTTATTGTTTTTTAAAGGTCATTTGTGATGCCCTTTTATTCTCATATCCTTTGTTATCTGCCAACCGTTATGGACATTTCATAAATTCAAATTTATCAGTGTTTTGGTTAGCTTTTCCGATAGAGATACAAATAACCAATTTAATCATCTGATTGTCAATTCATTAAAAGCCCCCCGGTTTTTTCAATTCAGCAACTGCATTTGCTAACATCTTCTACATATCATTGATAACCAACGCTTTAGTATAACCAAGGGTTTTTTCCCCTTTTTTCATAGGAATAAAACCAGCGCTTCTTTTTAATAAAATGAATTGATATTCATCACTTTAGCTAAATATGACAGATATGCCATTGTCGTATCTAATCGCCTAATCAATATTTGCTTCATGCAGTTATCCAAAGAGGAACTTTCTTTAGTTATTGGCCAAAGAATTCGAAAGATAAGACTCGATAAAAAGATGTCGATCGAAAAACTGGCACACGAAGCCGGAATTGAATATACCCAATTGAGTAGAATTGAACTCGGCAAAATCAATACCAGCATATATCATATCTATATCATTACTCTGACTCTTGGTGTTGAAATGGAAGATTTGTTTGATGGCATTCATCCAAAGTCTTTCTTTAAAAAGAAAGGAAAATAAATCTACAACTTCTTTTTTCAGGAAGATTTTCTGTTCCTGCCAAAACCAATCACATTCTTCACTTGTGATCCTTTTTCTCTAAAAGATGTTTCTTCTGTTGCCAACTTTATCAGATAAGACTCTGTTATTCTAAATCCCGGCTTCAGCAAAGCATCGAGTGTTGCCTTTTTCTGAATATTCTCTACCTGTGCGCCGGTTAAATGACAGGATTTGCATACTGATAAAAGTAGTGACTCATCAAGTTCCGGAAACTTGTTCTTCCAGATAGACAAACGGGTTGCATGTCCGGGATTTTCAAATTTCAACTTGTAAAGAAACCGTCTGTCAAATGCCTCATCCAGGTGTTTTTCAAGATTGGTAGTGGCAATGAAGATGCCTTCAAACTCTTCCAGTTCTTCCAGAAGTATATTTTGAAGGCTATTCTCCATTTGGTCGCCACGGTCAGCAACGGCCCTGCGTTTACCCAAAACAGCATCCGCTTCATTAAACAAAAGAATTGGACAATGCTTTGATTTGTTTTTCATTGATTTGTATTGTTCAAAAAGTTCACGGATATTTTTTTCTGTTTCTCCGACCCATTTGCTTCGTATTTTACTGGCATCAGCCATTAGCAATGTTCTGCCTGAATGCCGGGCGAGCTGCAATGCCGTTTCCGTTTTTCCTGTTCCCGGCTCACCAAAAAACAGAATGGTGATTCCTGCTTTCAGTCCTCTTGCCTTCATGCGGCTTGACATTTCCTGAAATCTTTCCGGCAGAATCGTTTCTTTCAGGGTATCAATCAATTCATTCAACTTTGAATCATAGTATAGTTCTTTCGGGTAAATCTTATCCGGTTGTCGAGTAGACAAAAATGTACCGGATTTCTGTTTGATTTCTTTTACGGCAGACGGATCAATTGCTTTCAGGCTTTTTTCAGTCAACTCATGCGATGATGATGCAAAGAAGAGATCCTCTTCTGTGATTTCTATCAATTCCTTTTTAAACAAGAAAAAGGTTTGACCTGCTATTGCCTGTCTGATATAGTATCTTTTTTCGGCATCAAACCGAAAATCAACAATAGTTCGGTCTACGTCAACAGAACTTCTTCCCTGATAATGCTGCCAGCAAAGGTGAAGGAATAAACAGGCCTCTTC
>JBIIPV010000241.1:0-3067 GCA_044342435.1 Lacibacter sp.
CGGATTTGGTTTCCGGGGGCAATCTTCTGGTTTTATTCAAAATTATTGGGGAGTTAGTGAGCGACTGCCATCGGCCTGATAAGCGACTCTGATCTTGTATTTAATTTTAGTTGGTCGCGTAGGAGCTACCACAGGATTCCCATTGTTATCTGTCGGATCCGCACTCAGGATTTCAAGTTTGGCATATTTACCTGTTGCAGTACGGAATACGAAAGTTCTGCCGGCAACGGGGGAAAAGGTACGAGTCTGCGCATTGTAACTATACCAGTCTGCTCCTTTAACAGCCAACTGAGAAGCTGTAGTATCGTATTTATATCCTGCTGAAGGAGCTTCTGTAATAAGATCAAATGGTGTATTGATTACCTGTGCTCCTGCCTGGCCAGGTCCACTGACTCCGTTGTTCACGATTATTTTTTCAAACCTCATAGCGAAATCCCACTTATTAGAAGCGGAATCAGACAAAGGCACTTCCTTGCCTTGTGAAAAACTGAAGAAATTAAAGTTCCCTCCTGTCGGATTTCCGTTTACCAGAAACTCCTTTTGCTCCACCACAGCGGGTGCATTGTCTTTTTTGCAGGAAGCAAACAGAAGAACTCCTGCTGCAAATGAAATGATACTCAAACGCTTCATGTTGTTTTTATTTAATGATGAAAAGAAAAATGTATGGTTAAAAAATATTGCCTTCCGGGGATGTTCGGCAGATTCACCGGATCGATGTAATTCATCAGGTTGTTGATGCCGGCCTGCACTTCTACCTGTTTTTTAATTTGCTTCGTTGCTGCGATATTCACCTGTACAAAACCCTTCGCATACTCCTTATCCATATTCGCAAATCCGTTTCCATCCAGGTCCGTCACACCCCATCTGCTCCGGTAAATGAACCTGAGATTTGCTGAAAATCCTTTCGAGGGCAATTCATAGAAAAAACGAAGATTGGCCTGATGACGACTCCTATTCAATAATCCTCCATAATCGGAAAGCGACATTAGACGGGCAGCTCCTCCGGGTATATCCCTTCCGAAAATTTTGCCTTCCCTAATCTGAGTCCTGACTTCAGAATCACCCGTAAACAACAACTGATATCCTGCAAAGACACTAAAGCCTTTTTTCAATGGCACTTGTACATTCCACTCTCCTCCGTATGTAAATGCTTTCTTCTGGTTTACATAACTGAACACATATGTACCATTGCTTTGCACTGCCACTGGTAAGT
The DNA here is from genome assembly GCA_044342435.1 of Lacibacter sp. GTDB lineage: Bacteria > Bacteroidota > Bacteroidia > Chitinophagales > Chitinophagaceae > Lacibacter. The sequence continues at coordinate 1,214 of JBIIPV010000241.1, forward strand.
AATTAATGAGATCACGAACACGATTGTAAAACAGATTTCCTTCCACAAGCAATCCATTTTGATGATGATACCTGAATCCGCCGTTCCACCCCTGAGAAATCTCCGGATTTAATTGCGTGATCTGGTAAGCCGCAGGCAAAATCTGAAGAATCAAACCCTGGCTTTTTTGCTGCTCCAGCGCCTGAACGGAAAACTCAGAGGCTCCATAGATTGTATATCCTTGTGCTGCATTGTTGATGAAATTCAAATACAACTGACGAAAATCCGGCGCTTTAAATCCTGCTCCGTATGAAAATTGAAAACTGAGTTTATTTGAATATTTCCAATGTAAAGCAAGCTTCGGACTAAACCTGCTTCTGAAATCTGTATTGTGATCATAACGGGCACCTGAAATCAAATTCAGTTTTTGACTGAACTTATAATCCGACTGAACAAATACATAAGATAAATCCTGTCGCTTCGTTTCCCTGTATCGAGTAGTATTGACTAACTGAACTGTATGACCTGCACCAACTGTTAAGAGATGTGAAGCATGTAGCTTGATGTCGGTTTGATTCTCCGCTCTCCAGAACTGCTGACGAAAACGATCGTCGTAATACGCAATATTATTTTTTAAACTGTCGAGCGACTGATTGTATTCATAAACGCTGCCGTATAGACGAAGTGAGCTGTTTACTTTTTCTGATATACGATGCGTGAGTACCGGATTGATGTTTAGATCCCTGGTAATGCCATTTCCGCCAATGTTAATTACGGGACTGTTTATTGCATAGAAACTTTCCTGTTTACCACCGAAATAACGCAGATTCAAAGAAAGTTTAGTCCGATCCGAAAACTGATGTTTGAATTTAATTTGTCCTGTATAATTTCGATAAGGATCCAGTGTTTTCTCCGGCGTTTTCGAATCGAGTTCATAACCATTGCTGCTGTTGCGGTTAAAAAAATAAAACAGATTGGTTTTCTTTCCTCCGATGGCCCCATTCACCACCGCATCCAGTGTTTGAAAACTACCGTAACGAATACTTGCTTTGATGTGGTTGTCTTTCGGATCTTCTGTAATGATATTCACCACTCCTGCCATCGCTTCACTGCCATACAAACTGGAAGAAGGTCCTTTGACAATTTCAATTTTTTTGATGTTGCCAATTGCAAAACGGGAGAGATCCATCACACCGCCTTGTCGTCCGATCAGTGGCTCTCCATCGAGAAGAAGCAATGTGTAATCCGGCGACAATCCCTGCATCTGAATCCCATTACCAAAAATTCCTCCGCCAACCGCGTTGCTGCCGGTACCGGCACTAAGAAACAAACCGGTTTGTTCCTGCAAAATTTCATTGAGGCGCAAAGCACCTGTTTGCTTCAGTTGTTTTTGAGAAATAAGCGTAACCGGAATGGCGATATTCCCAAGCTTTCGTTCTGTGCGTGTAGCTGTAATCACAATTTCTTCCAGTGGGTCTTTCACCAAGGTATCACTGGATGTTTGTGCAAAACATCGTCCGACATTCAACATGAGAAAAACTAAAAGAAATTTGCGCATAAAAAAACAGAATGCAAAATTCACATTCTGTTTCAGGAAGATTATCATCCAATTGTCATATTCTGATGAACTTCAAAAAATGACAGTTCTGTGACAATATCAATTTTTAAAGTTTCGCACCGATGGTAATGAAGAAATTCCTTGGCTCGGCAGTCATTAAACCCGGACCGGGATAGCCGCCGGCACGACGAGTGAAATAGGCTTCGTTGAACAAATTATTCAATCCGCCTTTGATAAAAAACTGTTCACTGAACTTCCATGTTCCGGCAAGATCAACTAACTGGTAAGACGGAATTAATCCGTTTATTCCTGTTGCA
>JBIIPV010000242.1:0-3064 GCA_044342435.1 Lacibacter sp.
TCAAATCCTGAATGAAAAGGATCTTCTTTTACCCCTTTCGTGAGACGGAGATAAATGGTTTTTGTTTCACCCGGCTGAACAGAAAACTCATATACAGGCGAACATTTAGTACCCGACTTCTTAGCCTTTAATTCCTCTCTGTTTGTTTTATGAATGAGGGGGAAATGAAAAGCATCTTTTGAAAAAGAAAATGTTTCTTCCTGATCCTGCAAACGTGAAGTGTTTGTTTCATTTTCAGTAAACCAGATTTCAGAAGTATTTTGAAAATAAAGATAATATTCACCCAATCGTTTGTGACGCGCATGCACACAACCATCATTCACATATTCAATAAAAGGCTTGTATTCATACCTGCCCTGACTCCATTTATTGGCAAACCATAAAGTGGGCAGGAGTGTCAGAGGTGCTGCTTCATGGTTGCGATTAGTGATGTTGATGCGTATGAATAAGTCCTCTGTATTTTCTTTTGCATAAGTGATATGCACATCAAAATACCGGTCGTTATTAAAAGCTTCCGTATCCAGTATTTCATATTCAGGTTCGAGGCGGCTTCTTTTTTTATTCTCAGAGTAGAGTTTTTCATAGGGGAAAGCTGTTTGCGGATACTTGTATAGATACTCCATGTAATAATGCGAGGGTACATTGTCGAGATAATAGTACAACTCCTTTACATCTTCTCCGTGATTACCTGAGTGGTTTCCAAGTCCGAACAACCTTTCTTTTAAGATATGATCTTGTCCGTTCCACAATGTAACGGCAAAGCACAGATTCTGAAAATAATCGGAGATGCCGGCAATGCCATCCTCTCCCCACATATAAGCACGATAGTGCGCATGTTCAAATGGAAAATATCCCCAGGCATCACCATGCGGACCGTAATCTTCACGTACCGTTCCCCACTGACGTTCACTTAAATACGGACCCCATTTTTCCAATGGAATTGGCTTCTTACTATTATCGAGTAGTCGTTGTTGTTCTGCTGTCATTTCTTCACATTATAAAAGCATCATCAAATTTCATTAGCGACAGTTAGTCTATATTTTTTCAAATGGAAGCAAAAAGGAGCGTGAAGTTAGGTATCTTTTGGGAAGAAGGGGTTAGCTGGCAGGTACGGGCGAAGTCCGACTGCGAAGCGGGCAGATTATGTGTTACGGGTTTTCTTTCTCCCTAAACCCTAACCTAAACGATTAAACGAATCAACAAATCAACTTTTTCATCTCTGTTGGTAATAGCAAGTTTTTTATATGATGCCGCGATAACCTGTTAATCTTTTACACAACGTACAGATAAGCCAGTTCCTTTATCTCCACTTGCCCTGAAAATATAACCTGATACTGACATTAATTGTCGCGCCCACGCTTTGCTAGTCGTTTGTTCTGATGTACTATGCAATCCACCTGCTTCTTCAATGAGACTAAATATTCCATTAAGATCACGACCTCCGGCAGGCAAAGCAGAGAAGCCGCTTTCATTTGTTCCATTTCCATTGTTTTTCCAGCCAGAGGTACTTTTCAACTTGGTACCTGTAGTAGGACTATACTTATCTCCTCCAAATAAATCGGTTAGTTGTGTTAGTTCCGCATCAGTTGGCACATGCCATCCGGAAGGAGCCAAACCTCTTGGATCAGTAACAGCATACCAATTGTAAAGCCTGCCATATTTTTCTCCGTTTGCTGCTTTATTATCATAGTAACACCAGGCTGGTTGCTTATTTTCACTCGCTTTTAACCATTCTTGAATTGTTTTTGCCTCAGGGATCGGATCGCCATTTCGAAACTTGTCGACATTTAGATTTTTAGACATCCATATTTGAGTTCCGATTTTGACTTCATCAAATTTTTGAGCAAAAGAGTTTGTACATATAAAAAAGAATACTATTAATTTCAGGATTGCTTTGTTTGTTTTCTTTTTATTTATCATATTATTTATCATTTTATTTTTATTAATAGTCAGTCTTTGAGCTAAATCTCATTAATATTTCCCCCAGTTGATATGCTTCTAAATTTGCATAATGCCACCCAAATTCTCCATTTGAGTTAAGGCTTATCTTGGTAGCGTCGGCTGCTTTTGTGATACCAAAGGTTACGACTTTTCTATTAAAATAATTTATTCCCACCCTGCAGGCCAAGCGTTCAGAATAACTCGGTTTCCCAGTTGACCAAGTTCTTCCTCTGTTTTCATCATATTCAGGTCCTATAACTTTTGTCATGCGAAGTTTTTCACAAATTTCATCAATCGAATTTCTGTCAGTAATAACACTGTCTTTTTCAACTAACGAATAAACGTTATAGTCTTTTCTTCTTGTTGGCTGCAGCACAATTGATTCCACTTCAGCACTGTTGATTTCAGTAATTGCTGATATTCTCTTTTTAATGCCTGAAAGAGGCCCAAGTGTAGGTATATAAATAAGTATTAGTCCAATTGAAATCAGAACAAAATAATAGTAGCGTTTCCACGCACGATGAAAAAATGCTAAAATGATGCCGAAAATTAATATAAAGCATCCTCCAAGCAATAAAGCAATTTCTAAAATTGTCAAAGCAATGAATTTATATTTAATTAAAAAACCTTACGACCGGCAGCATGTTTTTGCCCCATTATATCTGTTTGAAAACTTTGCCAACAAACAGCTCCCGTCATAATAGAAAATTAAGTGGGAATCTCAGCAAACAGATTTTTGTTGCAGTGTTACGAATTTAATACTATTTGAGCAACGATTAACAAAAGGAATATAAAAATCAGCATTGATGTAATAAAACTTAGCAATGTGCGAAATATTCTTTGCACCGGATTAATTTTTGAAAATAATTGCCAAAGCGTCCACGCAGCAAATACATAGGAAATCACTTCTATGATATTTGTGACGATGCGGAAAGAATCATTTGAACGGTAGTAATAAAAAAGAGGAAAGCTGATTAACCTTAATGTTAATTTTTGACCTGTGATAAATGCATTAATGATGATATGTTCTAAAAAATTATATCCTGATTTGAGAAAACATATATAAGTACCAAAGGCAAATATTGGAATCTGTATGATAGCAACTATAGAATAGTGCTGAGAT